>NZ_RAWL01000610.1:0-3968 GCF_003668885.1 Corallococcus sp. AB049A
CCCCACCGCCACTCGCACCACCGGCGCCTTCCCGGGCGGCACCAGCGCGTGCAACGCACGCAGCCCCGCGCCCAGGTTCTTCGCGAACGCCGTGCGTACGGCCTCCGGGAGCGCTCCTGGCCCCACCGCCTCCCGTCCCAACACCAGCTCCCGGCACAGCGCCCACGTGGCTTCCGGAAGGCTCGCGGGCGGCGGCAGCGCCTCCAGCAACACCTTGCGCTCGTGCGCTGTCTTCCCCCGGAACACCGGCGCGTGTCTGGGATTGGCCGCCGTCAGGCTGAACGTCGCCAGCGCCTCCGCGTCCTCCCTTAAATCCCGTGTCGCCGCCAGCGCCCGGGCCCACGTCAGCGCCGCCTCCCGCGCGTCCTCTCCGGACACCTCCACCACCGTCAGCCCGTGCCGCGCCGCCCACCGGTCCCAGAGGGGCGCCCCCAGGGCCTCCGGTCCCTCCAGCACGCTCAGCGTCGCGATGCCCTCCGCCCGGCGCCGGGCCTGGCGGTCCAACGCATCCAGCAGCGCGACGTCACCCGCCAATGGCAAGCACTACCCCCCGGGAGTGATGGCTTCACCGCCCCCCTCGTGAGCAAAAGCCTGCTCCCACGGGTCGGGTGAAGACAAGCCCCCCAAAGGAGGTATGGCGTTCCGGGAAGGAAGGGACCCGGGTGGGTCTGAAAGGCTTTAGCCCCCCGCGTCGTCGCGGGTTTCCCGACGGAGAAGCAGGCCCAACCCCGCCGCCGCGAGCGCTGAAACCATGCCCGTCAGGAAGGGGGCCTGGGTGCTCCACGACGCATACATCCAGCCGCTCGCCACCGGCCCCACCGTGCGGGCCAGTCCGCCGCAGGACTGCGCCAGACCCAGCACGGCGCCCTGCTGCGACGGCGGGGCGACCTGGGAGGCCTGGCTTGAAATCAACGGCTGCAGGAAGCCCGTGCCCACGCCCACCAGCACCACGGAGACCATCATCGGAATCGCCTGCCACGAGACGGCGAGCCCCGCCATGCCGCACGCCAGGAGCAGCGCCCCGCAGATGAGCAGCTTGAACTCACCCGCCGCGCGCGACAGCGGACCAATCAGCCCGCCCTGGATGACCATGCCCAGGCCGCCCACCACCGCGAAGGTGTAGCCGACTTCCTTGGAACCCCAGCCCAGCCGCGCCTGCACCAGCAGCGCGAACGCCACCTGGAGCGTGGTCATGGACAGGAAGACAGCGAAGAACAACCCCAGCACCATCCCCAACGCCTTGCGCCGGGGCGAGTCCTGCAACGCGGACCAGCGCGTCTGGGATTGCGCCGTCACGCGCTTCTCCACCGGGTGCGTCTCCGGCATCGCGAACAGCGCGCCCACGAAGCCCACCAGCGCCAGGCCTCCGGCGAGCAGCGGCGGCACCCACGGGCCCAGCCCGGAGAACAGGCCGCCCAGCGTGGGTCCCAGCACCATGCCCAGGCCAATGCCCGCGCCAATGCGCCCCATGGCCCGGGCGCGCGTCTCCTTCGTCGTCACGTCCGCGAGCGCCGCCTGACACGCGGCGATGTTCCCGGACGTGGCCCCCGCCAGGATGCGGGAGGCGAACAGCAGCGGCAGCAATCGCTGGTAGCTGGCCAGCGCGAACAGCGCCATGGCCGCCGCGTTCGCCAGGAGGCTCAGGAGGATGACCGCCCGCCGCCCGTGCCGGTCCGAGTAGCGCCCGAGCAGCGGCGTGGCGAGCAGCTGCGTGAAGCTGAAGCACCCCAGCAGGATGCCCACCGTGCGCGCCGAGCCGCCCATGGACTGCACGTAGAAGGGCAGCATCGGGATGACGATGCCGAAGCCCACCAGGTCCAGGAACACGGTGAGGAACACCACCGCCTCCACCCGGCGCAAGAGGCCGGGCGTGGCGGCGGCGGACGCGCCCACGCTGTCAGCCACCATGTCCCGTCCGGTCCACCGGCAGCGCGTCCGCGTAGGCGCGCAGGATGCGGCCCTCGTCGTAGGCGTACTGGAAGCCCGTGGCCTCCAGGAAGCGCTTGTTGTCCACCACGATGGGGTAGCGCAGGTGGTCCGTGGCCCCCACGGACAGCCGGGGGAAGCCCGCCCGGCCCAGGAGCAGCGACAGCACCGGCGACGGCAGCGGCACCGGCGTGCGGCCCGTGCCCTTGATGATGACCGACAGCGGGATGGGCGCGGGGCCCGCGACGTTGAAGATGCCGCGCACCTTCTTCTCCAGCGCCAGCTGCAGCGCCGTCACCACGTCCTCCTCCTGGAGGACATGGAAGAGCGGGTCGTAGCCCAGCACCATGGGCACGCGCTTGCCGCGAATCAGGTTCGCGAGCGTGCCCGTGCCCGGCGTGCCCAGCGTGTAGACCAGGCGCAGCACGGCCGTGGTGACCTCCGGCAGGCGCCACAGCGCCGTGGCCGCGTACAGGTCCGCGGCCACCAGGTCCGCCAGCTCCGGGATGGCCTCCAGCGCGCGCGGGGGCTCGTCCTCGGAGTGGTACAGCGGCGAGTCCGGCGCCGCGCCATAGAACGTGTGCCGGCCCACGAAGAGCACCTGCTTCACGCCGTGCGCCGCGCAGTGGTCGAACAGCGCCTTGGTGCCGTCCAGGTTGATGCGGCCGCGCTCCTGGCCCTGCACGGTGAACGCCGTCACCGTGGCCATGTGAATCACCGCCTCCGGCTTCCAGCGGCGGAAGAGGTCCTCGGCGGCGCGCTTGCGGATGTCCACCCGGTGGACCTCCACGCCCTTGGGCGCGTCCCGCCACGGGCGCACGTCGATGCCCGCGACCTCGTGGCCGCTGTCCTTCAGCTTCAGCGCCAGCCTGCGCGCGATGCCGCCGGAGATGCCCGCAATCAACACCCTCATGGCAACAGCCTCCGGGCCCGGCGCAGGTTGCGCTCGGCGCGGTTGTCTTCGATGAGCCGCTGGATGCTCGCCTTCACCTGGTCCACGTAGCCCTGGATGACGTGGTCCTCTTCGTCCCCCGTGCCCTCGAAGACGAGCGGTTCGCCGTAATGGATTTCCAGCCCCACCGGCAGGGGCAGCGGCAACAGGTACGGCGTCAGCGGGATGTACGGCACGCCCAAGAGCTTGCCCAGCGCGTACGCGTTGGTGACCGTGGGGATGGCCGCGCCGCCGCCCAAAAAGGCGAACGGGATGATGGGCGAGCGCGTCTGGAGCGCCAGCCGGATGAACCCCGTGCCGAAGTCCACCAGCGAGTAGCGGTCCGGGTAGAGCTTCGCGGTGCCTCGCGCGCCCTCCGGGAAGATCATCAGCAGCCGGTCGTCCTCCAAAAGGCGCACGGCGTGCTCGGGCAGGCCGGTGAACTGGCCGGTGCGGCTGGCCCACAGCGAGGCCACGGGGAACTTGTGGATGAAGCGCTCCACCATGCCCTGCGCGAGCCGGGGCGGATCCATCTCCAGCATGGTGGAGGTGAGCACCATCATCCCGTCCACCGCGACGCCGCCGGAGTGGTTGCCCACCAGCATGCCCCGGCCCTTCTGGGGGATGTGCTGCACGCCGGTGCACCGCACCCGGAAGTAGTTCCGGTAGAGGAAGGCGAAGAACTCCAGCGCCAGCTTCAGGTGCTTCTTGGAGATGCCGTAGGGGTCGACACCGTATTCGTTGAAGGGCAGCTCCAACCGCTCCACCCGCTCTGACAGGGACTCGCTCTGGGGCACGGGGCGCACCGTAGCACCGCGCGTACGCTTTGCACCGGGGGCCCGCGTCCCCCATTGTGCATCCGACGCAAGGGGCCCTTCGCTCAGGCCCCTGGAGGGAGTGACGCGCGATGGCGGGGCAGCCGTGGACGGGAATGCTGGACGGGGTGCTCGCGTGGGCCAAGGCCTTGCCCGCGGGGCTGTCCAACCAGGTGGCGGTGGACGTGGCCGGCCGGCGGGTGCGCCTGTCGCACGCGCGGGTGGAGGCCCTGTCGCGAGGTGTGCTGGGCCGCGTGAAGGGGCTCACCCTGCGCGGCTGGGACACCACCCCGGCC
>NZ_RAWL01000611.1:0-3953 GCF_003668885.1 Corallococcus sp. AB049A
GCCCTCGCCCCTCGCATCACCGCCCGGCCCGCCGCGCGTACGCCGCGCATGAGGCCTCGGCCCGCCGCCCTCGCGCCCCTCGCCACCGTGCGCGCTGCCCGCTGCAGCATCCGGCCGATGCGCTGGGCCATCGCCCGCAGCCGCTGGCCGATTCGCGCCGCCGGCCTCACCAGCCGCCTCAGCAGGAAGAAGGCCACGAACTGGATGACCACGATGGCCGCCGACGCCAGCGCCTGCGCGAACTGCGGCCCCGCGTTGCCGTCCTTCACCGCCCGCAGGAAGGCGAAGAACTGCTGGAACGCCTGGATGATGCGGCTCACCGTCCCCCATGCCGCCTGCAGGCCCTGGATGATGGCCAGCACCGCGGCCGCCGCCGGGACGATCATCGACACCAACCGCTCGATGAGCAGCTGCACCAGCAGCATCGGGATGACCGACTTCAGCCCCTCCCACGCCATCCGGGCGATCTGCTGGAACGTGATGCCGCCGTTCCTCAACAGATTCAGGATGGCCGAGCCCAGCCCCAGCAACCCCTCCACCGTCTCGTTGAACCACTGCCGGATGGCCTGACGGAACGCGCCCACCAGGTGGTTGCGGATGCCGTCCACCACCGACGCACCCAGGTTGCGCAGCCACTGCCCCGGGTTGGCCGCGATGTCTCGGATGAGCTGCGCGAAGGCCCCCAGCGCCTGCGCCACCGCGCGCGCGGCGTTCAGCGCCCCCTGCACCGCCTGGTTCACCGCGTCCACCGCCGCCAGCAGCCCGCGCTCCAGCAGCCCCAGCGCCGCCTCCAGCGCCGCGCCCAGCAGGTCCAGCGCGCGCTGCACGCCCTCCCGCAGCGCCTCCGCCAGCCGGTTGACCGCGGCCTCCGCCGCCGCCACCCGCTCCTCGATGAAGCGGCGGTAGCGGTCACGCAGCCTCGGGAACGCCGCCAGCAGCGTGTCGCCAATGGCGATCAGCCGGTCTCCCGCCCAGCGGATGACGCCCACGATGGCCCGGCGGCCCCGCTCGATGGCGTCCAGGGCCAGCTGGCGCGCCCGCTGGATGGCGGCGCGCACCAGCCGCCTCGCCCGCTCGAACCCGTCCTGGATGGCGCGCTTGACCCGATCGAAGAACGCGCGCACCCGCGAGCCGAGCCACCCGAAGATGCCTCCCGACTCGTTCTCCGCCTGGCGCCGCTCCCGCGCGGCGTTGCGCTCGGCATCCTGGCGCGCCTCGGACACCTCCGTGTTGCCCTGGCGCACGTGCCCCGCCGCCTCGCCCTCCGCCTCCGCCCGCTCGCGCTCCAGGTCCCTCGCGCCCTGCGCTCCCACCGCGCCCGCGTCCTCGCGCGCCTGGGACACCGCCGCGTCCTGCTCGTGGCTCCACTCGTCGCGCCGGGCCTGCACGTCACGGCGAACGCGCGAGCGCTCGTCGGTCTGCGCCCCCGCGTTCTCCGCCACCAGCGCGTCGATCTCCTCCTGCGAGCGCGCCCGCTCCTCCGACACCTGCTCGCCGTGCTCCCGCACCCGGTCGCCGAGCGCCGAGCGCGCCTCCGTCACGCTCGCGCGAATCTCATCCCCGCGCTCCTGCTCGGCGATGACGGACAGCGCCACGTCGTCCGCGCCGCCACCTCCGGCCGCGCCGCCTCCACCCGCGGCCGCCGCACCGGCGCCACCTCCCGCCGCGCCGCCACCTCCGCCCGAAGCGGGGCGGGCCCGCAGCGTCTCCTCGGGGACGTCGGGCAGCACGGCGTCCTCGCCCATGGGGCGGGCCACGTCGAGCTGGCCCTGGGCCTGGGCTTCCGCCGCTCCCTGATCCAGCCGCTCGCGCTGCTCGCGCATGCGGGCGGGATCGGCATTGCCCTCCAGGGTCAGCGCCGGCGCCGTCCCCACCGTGACATCCAGCGCGGGGTCTCGCGTGGGCAGGCCCCGCACGGCGCTGACGACCTGCTGGGCGTCCTGCGCGGAGATCTCCGCCGTGCCGGCCACCTGGGGCGCGGCGACGGACGCCGTCGGCAACACGGGGGCCTGTGGCAGCGGCGCGGGCGAGGGCACGGGCACCGCCGCTCCCTCCGGCGCACGCTCCACGCGGCCCTGGGGCGCCGGGGCCGCTGGCGCGGCGGCCTCGGACCCGGTCCCGGGAGTGGGCGCTCCGGTGGGACGCTGCATCTCCGGCGGGCTCGCGGCCAGCTCGTCCCGCTGCGTCCGCACGCTCCGGGTCGCCGCCGCGCTCACCCCTCCAAGGGCCTGTTGGAGCTGCACGGCCGGCAGATGGCCCACGGCGCCCATCGCCGACACCGGATCCGCCTGGGATACGTCAGGCACCGAGGGCGCCGGTGGCTCCTGCACCGCGCTGCCACCGCCACCGCCCCCCGCGGACGGCGCGGCCATTTCTCCGCCACCGCTCAGGTCCTCGGCCAGTCCACCCGCCTCCGCCACGCCGCCGGCCTCCATGCCCATGGAGGGCAGGTCGAGCCCCGCGGTGGATGGTGTGGCCCCCTGCGCAGGGGATGCGGCGCCAGCGTCCGGCGCGAGGGCAGCGGGCGCGGGTGCTTCCTCGGCGGCGGCCGGTTCCGGCGCGGCCTGCCCGGCCACGGGGCTCGACGCCACCTCCTCGGGCCCGGCCTCGACAGCCGCGGCTGCCTCCTCCGCTCGGATGTCGGCGGCACTGGGAGCCGCGCTCCGCGCCGGGCCTGCTTCGGCTGAGGACTCCGCGCCGTCCGCACCGCCCATCTCCGTCGCGGGAGCGGGTGCGGAGGTGCCCGCGGAGGCGAGTTGCTCGGGCGTGGGCCCGGGTTGCACCTCGGGGGGTGAACCCGTCGGGAGGGCTTCCGGCGCGGGCTCGGGCAGGACCTGGCCGACCGCACCCTCTTCTTCGGCCGCGGCGACCTCCTCGGGAGCGATGGGCTCCGCCGCGGCTGCCTCCGGAGCGGTGGCGGCTCCGGCCTCGGCCACTTCGGCTCCGGCGGGGGCGGCGGCCTCGTCCTCCATGGGTCCGGCGGAGTCCCGTGCCGCCTCGGCGGGCGCGGCGCCCTCGGCGGTGGACACGGCGTCTCCACCGGCGGCAGCCGTCCCACCCGATGGCTCGGCACCACCCATGGTGGCCGCCTCACCTGCTGGCGCAGCGCCTCCCATCGAGGCCGCCTCACCTGCTGGCGCGGCGCCTCCCATGGTGGCCGCCTCACCTGCTGGCGCGGCACCTCCACCCGCTGGAGCCGCCACTACCGCTGGCGCGGCGCCTCCTCCCGCTCCACCCGCGCCCCCTGCCGCCGTGAGGCCTGCGGGGCCCGCGGCCTGAGTCTGCGCGGTGCCCTGCTCCGCCGCCTGGGCCGCGGAGTCCTCCACCTGCGCCATCTGGAGCGGTGGGGCTTCTTGCGGCGGAGCCTCCCCGGCCTCCGCTCGCGCTTCGTCCGGAGCCGCGCCTTCCGTGGGTGCCGCACCCGCGGCGGCCCGGCGCTCTCGACCCCGGGTTGCCCTTCCACCCGCTTCGCTTGACCGCGCCTCCTCCGTCGAGGGCGCCTCTTCGGGCACGAACTCCGCCGCTGGCTCGGCGGCGGTGGCAGTGGGGGCCACCATGGCTCCGCCGCGCTCGGGCGCTTCCGCCCCGGTCCGCGCCTGTGCGGCATCGGCGGTTCCCAGCCGGGCCCGCACCGCCTCCGAGACAGCCTGGGCCACGGAAGGTCCAGGCCGCGCGCTCGCCTCCGCACGGGCCCGCGCCGAGGTCTCGCTCTCTGGTGGAGCCTCCGCCGGAAGCGGAGCGGGTGTCGGCGCCGGGGCGCCCGCGGCCAGACGCTCCGCCGCCACACGCGCCGCCGTCGCGGGAGCCCCCACGCCACGCCGCTCCGCCGCCGCGGCTTCCACCGCCATCCGAGCGGCCATGGCGGCCCCTCGTGCCGCGTTCGCGGCCGCCGCGCGCTCCGCGTCCGCCTGCGCTGCTCGCTCCGCCTCCCCCACCCCTCCCGCCGCTCCGCC
>NZ_RAWL01000612.1:0-3923 GCF_003668885.1 Corallococcus sp. AB049A
CCCGAGGCCCCCAAGGCAGCGGCCAGTGGCGGAAATCCGTAACGTTTATAGAGGGTTGGGAGCCCACCCGGCTTGCAAGGAGGAGGTGTTCTGTTATGTATTCGGGTCTCGACCACGGGCCAGAGAGCCCTGTCACCAAGGGGTCACGGGGTTTGCGGGAGCGTCCGATGCTCAAGTCCGATCTGATCAACATCCTCGTCGCCAAACGAGGCGTGACCCAGAAGCAGGCGGAGGCGACCATCGAGACGATCTTCGAGTCGATGAAGGACGCCCTCTGCCGCGGGGAGAACATCGAGATTCGCGGCCTGGGCGCCTTCCACGTGAAGAACTACCAGGGCTACCAGGGTCGCAACCCGAAGACGGGCCAGGTCATCCCGGTGAAGCCCAAGCGTGGTCTGCTCTTCCGCACGGGCAAGGAGCTGCGGGACCGGGTCAACCGCCCCGCGCCGCTGCAGGCCCAGTCGGACCTGCCGTCCTCCGAGTTCAAGGGCAGCAGCGGCACCGGCACCCTCTAGTCCTCACCGCCCCACGGCGACCGGCGCCAGCCGGCCGATGGGGCGAATCTGCAGGTCCCCGTCCAGCTCGCCGTAGGTGAGCACCGCCACGTCCGGGAACGGGCCCTCGCACAGCTTGCGCAGCGGACGGCGGATGTCCGGGGCCGTGAGCAGCACCGCCCGGCCCCCGTTGGCGATGAGCCGCACCCCCTCCAGTATCTCCATGATGCGCTCCGGCTCCGGCGCGGGCCCTCGAGGACCGCTGGCGCGAAGCACCTCCTCCACTTCGGGATCCACGAGGTACGCGTACAGCGGGCCCGTGGGCGCGAACTGGTGGCTCAGGTAGCGGTGCAGGGCCTGACGGCAGCGCTCGGCCAGGGCCGTGGCGTCACCTTCGGTGGTGGGCGCCACGAGCGCCTCCAGGATGGCGCGCAGGTCGCGGATGCTCACCTGCTCCTGCACGAGCCGCCGCAGCACGTCCACCAGCAGCGGCAGCGGCACCTTCTGCAGCGCCTCCTTCACCAGCACGGGTGACTGGGCCTCCAGTCCCTCCAGCAGCCCCTGCACCTCCTGGAGCCCCAGCAGCGCGGAGGCGCGCAGGCGCAGCACCGCGCGCAGGTGGTCCGCGATGAGCTCCGAGGGCTTGCGCACCGGCACCTGGGCCAGCTCCAGCCGGGAGCGGGCCCCCTCCCCCACGCGGCTGATGGGCCGCCCGCTGGCAGGCTCCACCGAGGCCTCCGCCTGGACCTCCAGGAAGGCCAGCTCCCCGGGAGGCACGAGCGCGTACAGCGCACCGGGCTGCACCACGCCGCCACCGGCGGGCACTTCGTCCAGGAGGATGCGGTACTCGCCCGGGCCCAGGTACGCGGCGTGGGTCCGCACCCGGATGCCCGGGATGCGCACACCCAGCTCGAAGAACAGCTCGTCGCGGACGGCGTTCAGCACCGTGTGCACGAAGGCGCCTCCGTCCGCCTCCGCGAGCGGCGTCAGCTGCGCGGACAGGTCCAGCGTGAGCGGCGTCACGCCGACCGGTGCCTTCGCGCTCTCCGGAGGTTTGCCCGCGGCTCCGGCTGGCACCGCCGGCCCCGTTGGAGCGCCGTCCTTCGTCTGCGCCTTCTCTGGCGCCTGGGCGTTGCGCCGCAGCGCATACCCGAGCCCTCCAAGGCCCGCCGCCAGGGCAAGGAAGGTCACGTGCGGCATGCCGGGCATCAAGGCCAGCGCGACGCACAGGCCCGCCACGGTGGCCAGCGTGCGGAAGTCGCCGAAGAACTGGGAGCCGATCTCCACCCCGAGCGAGTCTTCTTCCTTCTCCGACGCCACCCGCGTGACGACGAGGCCCGCGGCCACCGCGATGCACAGTGAGGGCACCTGGGACACGAGCCCGTCGCCGATGGCGATGAGGGCGAACGTCGCGGCGGCCTCGGAGAAGGCCTGGCCGTTCTGCAACACGCCGATGAGCGTGCCGCCCAGCAGGTTCACCGCGACGATGACGAGGCCCGCGATGACGTCCCCCTTCACGAACTTCATCGCGCCGTCCATGGCGCCGAACATCTGGGACTCGCGCTCCAGGTCGCGCCGCCTGCGCCGGGCCACCGTCTGGTCGATGGCGCCCGCGCGCAGGTCCGCGTCGATGGACATCTGCTTGCCGGGCATGGCGTCCAGGGTGAAGCGGGCGGAAACCTCCGCGACCCGCTCCGCGCCCTTGGTCACCACCAGCAACTGCACCAGCGTGAGGATGGCGAACACCACCGCGCCCACCACGTAGTCGCCTCGGACCACGAACTCACCGAAGGCCTGGATGACCTCGCCCGCGTGGCCTTCGGAGAGCGCCAGCCGCGTGGACGACACGTTGAGCGACAGCCGGAACAGCGTGGTGAAGAGCAGCAACGTGGGGAACGACGTCACCCGCAGCGCGTCCTTCGCGTTCAGTGCCGCGACCAGCAGCGCCACCGCCGCGGCCAGGTTCACCGCGAGCCCCACGTCGAGGAGCCACGCCGGCAGCGGGATGATGAGCGCCCCCAGCACCGCCGCCATCGCCACCGCGAGCACGACGTCCGAGGACTGGCGGGCCTTCAGCAAGACCTTCATGAGGGGTTGCATCACGTCTGTCTCCGTGGACGGTCGTCCGGCTCGCGAAGCTCCATCGCGGTCCGCAACACGACGGCCGCCGCCTGGTACAGCTCCTCGGGGATGGACTCCCCGACGTCGAAGTGGATGAGGCTGCGGGCCAGCGGCACGTCCCTGACCACGGGGATGCCCTGCCGGCGCGCCTCCTCCTTGAGCGCGAGCGCGTCCTGCTCGCGGCCCTTGGCCACGAGGTAGGGCGCGTCGCATTCGCCCGCGTCGTAGCGGAGCGCGACCGCGATGTGCGTGGGGTTGACGATCACGGCGGTGGCCTTCTGCACTCCACGTGCCGGACCGCCCTGCGCCAACTGGCGATGCAGGGCGCGCCGCTGTCCCTTGTGACGCGGGTCGCCCTCGCTCTCCTTGTGCTCCCGTTTGATCTCTTCGCGCGTCATCATCAGCTCGCGCATGTGCCTGCGGCGGGCGAGCGCGTAGTCCACCGCGCCGCACCCCAGCACCCCCCACGCCAGCCGCGTCACCAATGCGCCCAACCGGCCGACCAGGAACTCCAGTCCGCGGGTTCCCTCGAGCCACGCGGTCCGCAGGGCATCGGGGCCAATCGCCTCGACCTCGTTCCAGACGATGAGGGCCAGCAGCGCCGCCACGAGCAGCGCCTTGCCGGACTCGACGAGCGGCCGGACGCTGAAGAGGCGCTTGAAGCCCGCGAAGGGATTGATGCGCTCCAGCTTCGGCATGGCGTGGCGCGCGTCCAGTTCGAAGCCCACGGTGGCCACGGAGACCGCGAGCGATGCGGCGAATGCGCCCCCCAGGGCCGGGCCGCACAGCCGGGCGGCGACCCAGGCCCCCTCCTCCCATGCGCCCGCGAGCGTCTGTTCCAGCATCAGCCTCGCGGTCCAGTCCTTCAACCGGGCGAACCCCTCCGGGGCGAACGCGATGAAGCCCAGCAGCCCGCCCAGCGTCGTCGCGCTGGAGGACAACATCCGGCTGCGAGGAAGCTGACCCTTGCGCCGGGCCTCCCGCAGCCGTTTCGCGGTGGGCTGCTCCGTCTTCTCGCCGCTCATCGGGAGACCTCTCCCAGCAGCGCCAGCGCGCCCTCCGTCGAGACCACACCCGCGAGCAGCCGCTCACACAGCAGCCCCACGCCCAGCCACAGCAATGCACCGCCCCCAAGGATGCGCAGCGGAGCCCCCAGCTCCTGGAGGTTCACCTGTGCCGCGGCCCTCGAAGCCATGCCCAGGAAGCAATCCACCGCGAGCGACGCGGCCGCCACCGGGGCCCCCACCGCGAGCCCCGTGGCCATCGCGCTCCCCACCATCACCACCACGTGCAGGGCCGAGGCCTCCG
>NZ_RAWL01000613.1:0-3915 GCF_003668885.1 Corallococcus sp. AB049A
GCCTTCGTCCCGCCCCAGCTCCCGGGCCGTCAGCGCCGCGAGCCCCGCGGGCGCGAGCGCCTGGAGCCACGGTGTGAGCAGCCGCGCGCATTCCTCCGGATGTGAGAAATAGGGAACGTGGCCCGCACCGCGCAGCACGTGAAGCGGCGTGCCCTCCGGCAGCGACGCGGCCAGCCGCGAGAGTGACGACGGCGGCACCAGCACGTCGCGGTCCCCCTGGATGCACACGCAGGACACCTTCAGCGGGCGCAGGTCCGGCGGGGGCGGCTCCGTGTGGATGGCGAACGCGCGCCGCAGCGTCGTCAGGCGCTCCAGCGCCGTGGTGGGCACCACGTCCGCCACCTGATCCGCCGGCACCGGCCGCCACGCCGCCAGCGATGCCGCGACGCGTCCGGGACGCCCCAGCACGGCGATGGGCCCCATCATCGCGATGAGCCTCCCGCGAGGCCCCACGTGCTCGGTGCGCGTGAAGGCTCCCAGGAACGCGACGCCGCGCGTCGCCCCGCCCGCGGCCAGGTGCGCCGCCACCATGCCGCCAAAGGAGCTGGCCACCACCGCGTCCACGTTCCCCGTGACGCGCAGCACCTGCTCCGCCAGCGCCCGCGCGCCACGGGCCGCGTGCTCGCCTTCCGGGTACTCGACCAGCACGGGACGCGCTGCGTCTGTCAGCTGGAGGGCAAGCTCACGAAAGCCCGATCCACGGGCGCCCAGTCCCGGCAACAAGAGGACGCGGGGGCCTTCGTCGTTCCCGCCCAGCTCTGTCAGCTCCACCGTGCGCCGCATGTCTCCTGCCTTCCCCAGAAACGCGCCGGACAACACCGGGGACGCCCTGGGTCTGCCCGTGCCCACCCGGTGGCACACCCGACCCACGGGCAATACGCCGCGCCCCCGGTGGCTCGCTTGCCAGGACGGAGAGTGATACATGATTCATCCCACCACCCTTTTCCAGCGTCACGCTGCACGGTGTCTGGTGGCCAAGGATTTTCGCGTCCAGCGTTCTGACAGCATGGGGGCGAAGGGTTAAGAATGGTCACCGTGAATCTGCATGCCTTCGGGGAGTTTGTTCGCAAGCATCGTCCGGCCCTGGAGGTTCGGGCCGCGAAGCTTTGCGCAGGGAGCGCGGTCGACTCCACGGAGCTGGTCGGCGAGACGCTGGAGCGGGCGCTGTCCGTGTTCGAGCGGCTGCAGGACCAGGACACCGCGTCCGTGACGCAGTGGCTGGATGGCGCCATGAGCCGCTGCTTCGCGCGGATGGGCGGACAGCTGCCGGACGCGCGCGCCGCGGCGCCGGACCTTCAGCAGACGTTCGACCTGCTGCGCGCGCGCTTCCGTGAGGTCTACGCGCAGCCGGCGTTCGGCAAGAGCGCGGGCGTCACCGGCTGGCGGATGTAACAAGTCCCGCGCCCTGGATGTTTCAGGGCGCCGGGCGGTGGCCCGCCAGCGTCTCCACGTAGGACGCGGCCACCCGGAGGAAGCGGCCCCCACGCACGCCGGTGAGGTACTGGCGCTTCATCGCGCGGGTGGCCCCCACGTAGAACATCGCGCGGCGGATGCGTTCGTTCTCGCGGTCGTTGCGCTGGCGCGCTCCCGCCATCCACGCCTCGATGGAGTCCAGGGCCTCCAGTCCGGCGAAGAAGACGACGGGGCACTCGTGGCCCTTGCAGGAGAACACCGTGGTGGCGCGCACGTGGTCCACGCCGCTCACCCGGAAGTCCGTCACGTCCCGTCCGCCCTTGCCGCCGTAGGCCTCCGCGGGCACGCCCGCCTTGCGCAGCGCGTCCGTGAACGACGCGGGCATGACGGGGGCCACCACCAGGATGTCGCCCGGGTGGACGCCCTCCTCGCGCACCAGCCGGGCAATCTCCTTGGCCACCCAGCGCGCTTCGCTGGCGCTGGAGGCGAAGTCCTTCACCTGGGGCAGCACGCCGCCGCGCTCGGTGGACTGCACGCGGTAGAGGCCCTCCAGCGTCTCCTCCGGCAGCCACAGGAGCCGCTCGCGGGCCAGCTCCCCGGCCTTCATGTATTCGCGCATGCCGGGGTCGGTGACGCGGTGCTGGCGCAGCGGGTCCAGCACGACGTTGAAGGCCACGTCCAGGATGTCGCGCGTGGCGCGGAAGGTCTCCTTGAGCACGCGGGTGCGGCCCCGGAAGGACAGCCCTTCGGGTAGCTGCTCCTTCAGGCTGTCGATGGGCACCTGGCCATAGACGTTCTGCGAGTCGTCCATGAACAGCTGGAAGCAGCGGGACTCGCGGCCGTCCGCGTCCACGCGCGGGCGCACCAGCGCGTGCAGCGACGCCAGGCCCCTGGCGTCCATGTCCTGCGCCTCGTCCACGAAGACGGCGTCGAAGGCGTGCGGCTCCAGGCGCCGGAGCGCGCCCACGTGCTTCACCGTCACCTGGGCCCGCAGCGGACGCACCTGCTCCGGGGGGGCGCGCACGGTGAGCGCCTCCAGGAGCAGCTTCTCCACGAGCGGCGCGAGCGAGCGGTTGTAGAAGGACACCAGCACCCGGGCGCGCGGGTTCTCCAGCAGGTAGCGCGCGGCCCAGTGCGCCAGCACGTACGTCTTGCCGCTGCCGGCCACGCCGCGCACCAGGTGGTGGCCGTCGTCGAAGCGCCGCTCGAAGAGGGAGACCTGCTCCTGGGTGAAGAGCGGCCCGGTGTCCCTGCCGCCCGCGATTTCGCCGCCCAGGCCCACGGGCACCAGCGGCGGCGGGGGCGGCGGAGGCGGACGCGGCGTGGTGGCCAGAAGCTCCAGCCTCGGCGGCGTGCCGGCGTGGACGCGCACGCGGGGGAGCAGCGACAGGAACCGCGCGGGCACGGGTGAGGCGCGGGCCTCCGCGCGCGAGGCGAGCACCAGCAGGTATTCCTTCGCGCGGCTGGCGGCGACGTTGAGGATGGGCACCAGCGTGTGCGGCGGGAAGGGCCGGCCTCCGGCCACCGTGTCCACCATCACCACGTCGTACTGGGTGCCCTGCTGGCGGTGGATGGTGGAGGCGCTGAACATGTCGTGGCGCAGCCCCGCCGCGTTGCCCAGCTTGCGCAGGAGCGCCGCCTGCGCGCGGTAGGGCGTCACGCACAGCACGGTGAGGCCCAGGCGCACGGCCTGGCGCGCCAGCGTCACGGCGAGCTCCGCGGACAGCTCGCGCTGGTAGCCGGAGCCTGTCTCGCCCCGGCCATGGGTGAGGCGGCGCGTGTCTCGGCTCAGGCCGTCCAGCACCAGCCACATGGCGCGTGACGGGAAGGCGGGCACGGGCGGGGGCTTCTGGGCCCGGTCCTTCACGAGGTCGCCGTCCTCCAGCGCGCCGCCGTAGCAGAAGTGGCTGACCACCTTCGCGATGTCCGGGTGCATGCGGTGCTGCGTGCGCAGGAGCAGCACGTCCGGGCGCTCCGCGTCCTTCACCGCGTCTTCCAGGTGGGACAGGGCGCTGGCGCGAAGCCACGTCTGGGTGCCCTTGCCCGCGCCCTCCGCCGCGCGGCTCACGGGGCCAATCTGCTTGGGGTCTCCCGCGAGCGTCACGTGCCGGGCCAGCGGGGCCAGCAACGCCGTCGCCGCGCGCGTCACCATCCCGGCCTCGTCCACCACGAGCCGCTCGAAGGTCTGCTCCCCTTCCAGCTCCGACACGAGCCGCAGGGCGCGGTGCACGGTGAGCACCATGAGGGGGCTGTCGCCCTTCTCCGCTTCCTTGAGCGTTGGGTCCTTCACGCGGCCGCGCAAGGAGCGCAGCTCCGCCTGCATGCGGGCGAGCTCCGGCGCGGCGCCGCCCCGGGCGCGCTCCAGGGTGAGCTCGCGCTCGCGCTGCTGGATGGTGTTGATGAGCTTGCTGGACTTGTTCTCCTCCACCGCCACGGTGGGCAGCTTCGCCACGGCGTCGCTCGCGCCGGTGCCGCCCCGGAAGATGGTGTGGGCCAGGGGGC
>NZ_RAWL01000614.1:0-3912 GCF_003668885.1 Corallococcus sp. AB049A
GTCCCCCGCGGCCGCGGCGCGCAGCCCCGGCAAGGGAGACCCCTTCGCGGAGCCCGCGGAGCCCCGGCTGCCCATGGGCGGCTCGCCGGAGGACAAGCTGGAGTTCTTCCGGGGCATCCTGAAGCAGAAGACGGAGACCCTGGCCCGGGCGCGCGCGCTGTACGCCGAGCGCGAGGGCGAGGTGACGCAGCTCAAGGCCGCGCTGGAGAAGGCGCGCAAGGAGGGCGGCGGCGCGGGCGTAGCGGCCCCGTCGGCCCAGGACGAGCAGCGGCTGAAGCTGGCCCAGGCGAAGGTCGCCTCGCTGGAGGCGGAGCTCGCCGCGTCGGAGGCGGACCGCAAGGACCTCACGCGCGCGCTGGCGGAGGTGGAGGCGGAGCTTCCCCGGCTGACGGAGGAGCTCCAGGCGGAGCGCGAGTCGCGCGGGGCGATGGCGGAGGAGCTGGTCGGCGCGAAGGAGGCGCTGGGGCTGGCGCAGGACCGCGTGGCGGAGCTGGCGTCCGGCAAGTCCGAGGCGCAGGGCGCGCTGGAGGCGGTCCAGGAGCAGTACCAGGCCACGCTCGCGGACGTGGAGCGGCTGACCGCCGAGCGCGACGCGCAGGCGCTCAACATCAGCCAGCTGGAGACGGCGCTCGCGGAGGCCCGGGGCGCCATGGGGGCCCTGGAGAGCGAGAGCGACTGGTCGCGCAGCTCGCTGGAGGAGGCGCACGCCCACGCGAAGGTGATGGAGGGCGAGCGGGACGCCGCGCGCCGCCAGCTGGCGGTGGTGGAGGACGGGCTCAAGACGCTCCAGACGCAGGTGACGGAGCTGGAGCGCTCGCTCGCGCTGAAGGACGCGGACGCGGTGGGCCTGCGCGCCGCGCTCACCGCGCGCACGGCCGAGGCCGCGGAGCTGCCCGCGCTGCGCAGCGCCCTGGAGGCCCGCGCCGCGGAGGCCGTGCGCATCCAGACGCGCGTGCGCGAGCTGGAGGCGGAGGTCGCCCAGGCGCGTGAAGCCGCGCGCGCGGAAGTCGAGGCCGCGGAGGTCCGCGCGCGCATGGCCGAGTCGGAGCTGGCCTCGCTGCGCGAGGTGCTGGAGGCCGCGGAGGTCGAACAGGTCTCGCTGCGCGACCGGATGGAGTCGGACGCGGCGGCGCTCGGCGAGGCGGTGCAAGAGGCGGAAGGCCGGGTGCACGAGGCGGAAGCGAAGGCCGCCGCGCTGGAGGCCCAGCTGGCGGAGCTCACCGCCCGGTCCGGGGCCGCGGAGTCCGAGCGCGAAGCGCACCAGCAGCAGCTCGCCGCCGTGGAGCGCAAGCTCGCCACCACGCAGGCGGAGCGCGTGGGCTTCTCCGCGCGCGTGTCCATGCTGGAGACGGCCGCGGGCCAGCGCGAGGCGGAGCTTCAGCGCCAGCTGGCCCTGGTGGCCAAGGCCCAGGAGGAGCTGTCGCTGGAGCGCGCCCGCCGCGAGGCGGTGGAAGCGGAGATGGCGGACGCCCGCGTGCAGGCCGCCGAAGCCGAGGGCCGCGCCGAGGCGCTGAGCGCGGGCCATGACGACCAGCGCGAGGAGCTGAACTCCCTCCAGGAGCAGCTGGAGGCGGCGCGCGCGGAAGCGGACAAGGTGGACCGGCTCCAGCAGCGCGTGAAGATGGTGGAGGGCGCGCTGGAGGCCTCCGAGTCCAAGCGCCGCATCGCCGAAGCCCAGGCCGCCCGCGTGAAGGACCTGGACGCGAAGCTCGCGGCGGAGCAGGGGAGCCGGGGCGAACTGGATGCACGGCTCGCGGAAGCCAGCGCCGCGCTCGAAGCCGAGCAGGGCGCCAGGGCCGCGCTGGAGGCCCAACTCGAGGAGGCCCGCGCCGCGCTCGAAGCGGAGCAGGCGGCCCGCCAGGCGCTCGAAGCGAAGCTCGCGGCGGCACCGGCACCGGGCGTCGCGGCCGTGCCCTCGGACGTGGTCGCCGAACGCGACCAGCTCAAGGCGGACGTGGCCTCCATGAAGCGCAAGCTGATGGCGGCCGAGGCAGCGCTCGAATCGGCTGCCAGCACCAAGGCGAAGGTGGCGCGGTTGGAAGCGCAATTGAAGGCCCTGAAGTAGAGGTTGGACCTCCATGTCCTTCGCCGCGCCCACGGATGAGCTCACGGGCATGCAGGCGGCCCGGTTCGGGCTGTACCTGCACTTCCCGTACTGCCTGGCCAAGTGCCCCTACTGCGACTTCGCGGTGGCGGTCGCGCGCCAGGTGCCGGAGGAGCGCTACGCCAACGCGGTGCTGACGGAGCTGGACGCGCGCCTCGCCGCGGACCCGTCGCTGCGCGTAAAGCCGCTGGAGTCCATCTTCCTGGGCGGCGGTACCCCGTCGCTGTGGCACCCCCGCTACGTGGCGCGCGTGCTGGAGGGCATCGCCGCGCGCATGTCGCTCGCCCCCGGCCTGGAGATTTCCCTGGAGGGCAACCCGGAGCGCGCGGACGCGGAGCGCTTCGCCGGCTACCGGGCCGCGGGCATCAACCGGCTGTCCCTGGGCGTGCAGTCCTTCCAGCCGCAGACGCTCAAGGCGCTGGGCCGCGCGCACGATGCCGCCATGGTGGAGGGCGCGGTGGCGGCGGCGCGCCAGGCGGGCTTCCCCGTGGTGGCCATGGACTTCATCTACGGCGTGCATGGCCAGACGGTGGCGCAGGTGGAGGCGGACGCGCGCCGCGCGGTGGCCCTGGAGCCCGAGCACCTGTCCACCTACGCGCTGACGGTGGAGCGCGAGGTGCTGGCCGAGTCCACGCCGCTGTCCAAGCAGCTGGAGCGCGGCGAACTCTCCCTGCCAGAGGACGACGACGTGGTGGCCATGGCCCGGGTGGTGCGCGAGGTCTACGGCGCGCACGGCCTCACCCGCTACGAAATCTCCAACCACGCGCGCGAAGGCCTCGGCTCCCGGCACAACGCGCTCTACTGGACCGGCGGCGAGTACCTGGCGCTGGGCGTGGGCGCCACCGGCATGCTGCTGTCCCCGTCGCCCCACCGCTACGTGAACCTCCGCGGCCCGGAGGCGTACCTGCGCACGGTGGAGGAGGGGAAGCTGCCGGAGTCAAGCCGCGAGGACCTGGGGCCCGAGGAGCTCTTCGCCGAGCGGCTGAGCATGGGCCTGCGCCTGGTGTCGGGGGTGGACTGGGAGGCCGTCTGTGAGCGATACGGCCAGCCGGTGGAGCCCCGGCGCGCGGAGGTGGAGCGGCTGGTGGCCCACGGCTTCGCCATCCGTCACGGCCGTCGGCTGGCCCTGACGGAGCGGGGGGCGGACGTGCACAGCGCCATCTGCGCGCGGCTGCTGTAGGCGACTTCGGGGAAGGACGATTCGACCGTGCTGACCAAGTGGTTCATGTGGATGGGCCTCACGATGCTGACGGGCAGCCCGCTGCTGTCCCTCGCCATCCTGGCCGTGCTGCTGTTCGCCGCGGACCGCTTCACGCTCCAGGTGTTCCCCAGCCCCATGCGCGCCTTCAAGCGCTGGCAGCGCGCGGGTGAGCTCGCGGGCACCATCCTCACCAACACCCACGACCGCCGCGCCCGCGCGGAGCTGGCCGACATCCGCGTGGGCCAGAAGCGCTACCAGGAGGCGGTGGACCTGCTGCGCCCCAACCTGGACGCGGGCGATGACGACGTGGACACCCTCTACCTCCTGGGCGTGGCCTACCTGGGCGCCGGCGACGCGCCCCGGGGCGAGCTGCTCCTCACGGAGGCCGAGCGCCTGGACGCCGACTACCGCCAGGGCGCCATCGACCTGGAGCGCGGCCGCTTCCGCCTCCGGCGCGGTGACTACAAGGGCGCGCGCGAGGCCCTGGAGCGCTTCCTCCAGGTGCGTCAGGGCTCCGTGGAGGGGCGCGTGCTCCTGTCGCGCGCGCTGGACAAGGAGGGGCTGGACGTGGAGGCGAAGGAGACGCGCGACGCCGCCTGGCGCGAGT
>NZ_RAWL01000615.1:0-3908 GCF_003668885.1 Corallococcus sp. AB049A
GGCCTCGGGGCATCCGCGTGGAGCGCGTGGCCCTTCCTGAACCGGGCCCCGGCCAGGTGCGGGTGCGGATGGAGGGCTGCGGCGTCTGCGGCTCCAACCTCCCCGTGTGGGAGGGACGCGAGTGGTTCCGCTACCCCCTGCCTCCCGGCGCTCCGGGACATGAAGGCTGGGGCGTGGTGGATGCCCTGGGCCCGGGCGTCTCCAGCCTGAAACCCGGCGACCGCGTGGCCATGCTCTCCTCGGCCGCCTTCGCGGAGTTCGACCTCGCGGACGCCGCCTCCACGGTGGTGCTGCCTCCGTCACTCGCGGGCAGGCCCTTCCCCGGTGAACCCCTGGGCTGCGCGATGAACATCTTCCGCCGCGCGGACATCCAGCCCGGCCAGACCGTCGCCATCATCGGCATCGGCTTCCTGGGCGCGGTGGTGACGCGGCTTGTGGCCAACGCGGGCGCTCGCGTGCTCGCCATCGCCCGCAGGCCCTGGGCGCTGGAGCTGGCTCGCGGCCAGGGGGCCTCCGAGTGCATCCCCATGGATGACCACTCCCGCATCATCGAGCGCGTGAAGGCCCTGACGTCCGGGGACTTCTGCGACCGCGTCATCGAAGCCGTGGGCACGCAGTGGCCCCTGGACCTCGCGGGGGAGCTGACCCGCGTGCGCGGCAAGCTCGTCATCGCGGGCTACCACCAGGACGGGCTCCGGCAGGTGAACCTGCAGCTGTGGAACTGGCGCGGACTGGACGTCATCAACGCCCACGAGCGCGACCCCCAGGTCTACGTCGAAGGCATGTGCCTGGCCGTGGACGCCGTCGCCTCCGGCCGCCTGGATCCGTTCCCCCTCTTCACCTCCTTCCCCATGGCGGAGATGGACCGCGCCTTCGACGCCATGCGCACGCGTCCGGACGGCTTCCTCAAGGGGGTTGTCACCCCATGAGCGCCTCGCTGGGAGCGAAACCCCGCGTCGGCTTCCTGGGCGTGGGCTGGATTGGCCGTCAACGCATGGAGGCCGTGGTGCGCTCCGAGCAGGTCCAGGTCGTGGGCCTCTGCGACCCCTCCGCCGACGCGGCCCGCGAGGCCCAGGCCCTGGCCCCCGGCGCGAAGTGCGTCGAGTCCCTGGACGCGCTGCTCGGCCTGGGGCTCGACGGGCTGGTCATCGCCACGCCCAGCGCGGTGCACGCGGAGCAGTCCCTGCGCGCGCTGGAGCGGGGCGTGTCCGTGTTCTGCCAGAAGCCGCTGGGCCGCTCGGCGGTGGAGGTGCGCCGCGTGGTGGACGCGGCCCGCGCGAAGGACCGGCTCCTGGGCGTGGACCTGAGCTACCGCTTCACGGCCGGCATGCGGCAGCTGCGCGAGCGCATCCAGGCGGGCGCGCTGGGCCACGTCTACGCGGTGAACCTCCTGTTCCACAACGCGTACGGTCCGGACAAGGCCTGGTTCTACGACCCGAAGCAGGCGGGCGGCGGCTGCGTGATGGACCTGGGCATCCACCTGGTGGACCTGGCGCTGTGGACGCTCGGCTTCCCGGCGGTGGAGGCGGTGTCCTCCCGGCGCTTCGCGCAAGGCCGGCCGCTTGGCTCGCGCGAGGAGGGCGTGGAGGACTTCGCCGCCGCGCAGCTGCTGCTGGGCTCGGGCACGGCCGTGCAGCTCGCCTGCTCCTGGAAGCTGCCCGCCGGGTGTGACGCGGTCATCGAGGCGGCGTTCTATGGCACCCAGGGCGGCGCCGCGTTCCGCAACGTGGACGGCTCCTTCCACGACTTCACCGCGGACCTGTTCCACGGCACGAAGCGCGAGCGGCTGAGCACGCCCCCCGACGCCTGGGGCGGCCGGGCCGCCGTGGAGTGGGCCACCCGGCTGGCGAAGGGCGAGCGCTTCGACGCGGAGGCGGCGCGGCTCGTGGACGTGGCCACCACGCTGGACCGCCTGTACGCCTGAGCCTTCCGGGGAAGGGGCGGCGGAGGCGGCGCGTTCCACGCGCTCATGCAGAACGCTCCTGCCCCTCCCGCATCGCTGTCCCGCGCGATGACCTGGCTCAAGCCGCACCGGCGCGCGGTCGCCCTCATCCTCCTGCTGGTGCTCACCGGCTCCGCGCTGAGCGCGCTGGAGCCGCTGGTGCTCAAGCACATCTTCGACCAGCTGGGCGCGCAGGGGGCCGCCCGCGCGGTGCTCCTGGGCGTCGGAGGCCTGGTGCTCATGGGGCTGACGCGCGAGGCGCTCTCCTCCACGGCGAACTGGCTCACCTGGCGCACGCGCATCGGCGTGCACTATTCGCTCAACGAGGCCACCGTCACGCGCCTGCACTCGCTGCCCCTGAGCTTCCACCGCGAGGAGGGCGTGGGCGCCATCATGACCCGGCTGGACCGGGGCATGCAGGGCTTCGTGGGCGCCATCACGGAGCTGGCCTTCAACGTCGTGCCCGCCGCGGCCTACCTGCTGCTCTCCGTCATCATCATGCTGCGGCTGGACTGGCGGCTGGCGCTGGTGGCGCTCGCGTTCGCGCCCATCCCCGTGCTCATCGCGCGCAAGGCCGCGCCCGTGCAGACGCGGCGCGAGCAGACGCTGATGGACCGCTGGGCCAGCATCTACGCCCGCTTCAATGAAGTGCTCTCCGGCATCGTCACCGTGAAGAGCTGCGCCATGGAGGAGCGCGAAAAGCAGCGCTTCCTGCACGGCGTGCGCGAGGCCAACGCCGTCGTCGTCCGCGGCGTGGGCTACGACGCCGTGGTGAGCGGCGGCCAGAACGTCGCCGTGCTGGTGGCGCGCGTGGCGTCCATCGGCATGGGCGCCCTGCTGGTGCTCCGGGGCGACATCACCACCGGCACGCTGGTGGCGTTCCTGGGCTACATCGGCGGGCTGTTCGGTCCGGTGCAGGGGCTGAGCGGCGTGTACCGCACGCTGCGCACGGCGTCCGTGGCCATGCGCCAGGTGTTCTCCATCCTGGACGCGCAGGACCACCTGGGCGACGCCCCCGACGCGCGCGAGGTGACGGGGCTGAAGGGCGAGGTGGAGTTCTCCGGCATCCACTTCGCCTATCCCTCCAGCGCGGGCCCGGGCCGGCCGCTCCTGCGCGGCGTGGACCTGAAGGTGCGTCCGGGGGAGACGATTGCCCTCGTGGGCCCCAGCGGCGCGGGCAAGACGACGCTGATGAGCCTGCTGTGCCGCTTCTACGACCCCGTCGAGGGCGTGGTGCGCATCGACGGACAGGACGTCCGCTCGCTCAAGCAGATGTCGCTGCGGCGCCACATTGGCGTGGTGCTCCAGGACAGCCTGCTCTTCAACGAGAGCGTGCGCGCGAACATCGCCTATGGCCGGCCGGAGGCCTCGCAGGCGGAGATTGAAGCCGCCGCCCGCGCCGCGCACGCGGACGTGTTCATCCAGCACCTGCCCCAGGGCTACGACACCGTGGTGGGGGAGAAGGGCAGCCGCCTGTCCGCCGGTGAGCGCCAGCGCATCGCCATCGCGCGGTCGCTGCTCAAGGATCCGCCCATCCTCGTGCTGGACGAACCCACCAGCGCGCTGGACGCGGAGAGCGAGTGGCTGGTGCAGGAGGCGCTGGGCCGCCTGATGAAGGGCCGCACCACGTTCGCCATCGCGCACCGGCTGTCCACCGTGGTGGACGCGGACCGCATCCTGGTGCTCCAGGACGGCCGCATCGTCGAACAAGGCCGGCACTCGGAGCTCATGCGTCACGACGGCTACTACGCGTCGCTCGTGCGCCGCCAGACGCGGGGGCTGCTGCCTGACCGCCCCGTGCCGTCCGCGCCGCCATTGTCCGCCTGAGCGGGCCCGCCTCCACGGCAGCAGGGTGACGCCGCGTCCCGGCGCACGCGCACCCAGGCAAGCCATCAGGGAGGGGTGATCCGGCCGGAGGGGTGGTTACCGTTTCATGCGGACAGGCCGAGGGTCGCGCGTGTGGACG
>NZ_RAWL01000616.1:0-3854 GCF_003668885.1 Corallococcus sp. AB049A
GTCCTTGGGCGGGTCGGCCCGGGGGCCGAGGAGGGCCGGCAGGGAAGGCGTGAGCTGCCCCACGTACAGGAGGCCTTGGAGGCCTTCGGTGGCGGAGCCTTCCCTCAGCTGGATGTAGGGGCTCAGCCCGGCGCGGGCCGCCACCCTGGGAGCGGGCGTCGCGCCCACGATGCCGCAGACCAGCTTGCTGTCACGGTCCAGGTCGCAGCCCCAGCGCGTGCCCTGCGCGTAGCTCATCTCCAGCACGACGAGCGAGCGGTCCTCCTTCATCAGATGCGCCATGGGCGTGAAGGAGGGGTCCCACTGCGTGCCCTTCTCCAGCTGCGTATGCGTGTTGCCCGCCAGCACCACCTGCACCTCGTCCGGCTTCGCGGCGCGGCGCTTCGTCCAGACGCCGGCCTGGGCCGCGTCGCGCGCGCTGCCGTTGAGCACGTCCGTGTCGTAGGCCACCACCGTCACGCGCAGACCCGCCGCGCGCAGGGCGCGTGCGCGGTCGATGAGGTCCATGATGGCGCGGCTGCTGCGGCCGTCCTGGTACGTGCGCGTCCAGAAGCGCCCTTCCAGCAGCGCGTCCTGGTCCGCCGGGGCGCCAGGGCTGGCCAGGTACCTGTCCACCCGCGCCTGCTCCGTCTCCGGAAGCGACAGGCCCAGCACCACGGCGAGCCCGGTCTGCGCGGCCTGACACACGACGTGGCCCACCACGTCCGGCACTTCGTTGCTGCCCAGTTGCTCGCCGATGAGCAGCGTGAGGCCCGGGTGCAGGAGCTCCGGCAGTCCGCGCACGGGCGTGGTGCAAGGGCCTTCCACGGGGGCCTCTGCCTGCCAGCGGTCCAGGTAGAACTCCGGCGCGCGCACGGCGGTGGGGCGCTTGTCTTCCGCCACGTTGCCGGCGAGGACTTCCACGGAGGGCGCGGACTCCAGGCGCAGGGTGAGGGCCTGCTCCAGGTCCAGGTCGCGGGTGCCGTGCTGGGCGCCGCGCAGCATGGACAGACGCTTGGTCTGCGCGTCGTCCTGGTCGAAGTTCACGTCCTTCACGAAGGGATTGGACACCTGCTCTTGTCGCTCCAGGTAGACCTTCCACCACAGCTTCTTCCACTCGGCGTCGTTGCCGGTCGTCTGCTGGGTCATGCGGAAGATGCGAACGACGGACTGGCGCGGGGCCACGGCGATGCCGGTCACCAGGTAGCGCGTGAACGTGGTGTTGCGCGACCCGGCCCGGCCAGGGTCGGACCAGGTGGTGACGAGTTGGTTCGGATCCTCCGTGTCCTCGAACGTGTAGCCCTGCTCTTCCAGCAGTTGGCGCGTGACCGCGAGCGCCTCTGTCAGCGGCTTCTGGAAGACATGTTCGTACTTGGGCAGCTCTGCTTCGGGTGCACGCTTCGAATGGGCACAGCCAACAGCCATCACGGTCAACGCGACGACGAGCCAACGACAGTTCATCGGGCCTCCCCCAGGCGCGAGGAATGTGAAGCCCTTTCAGCAAAGCCCAATCACGATGCGGAAAGCCAGGGGCTTGCGTCAATCCCTGTTCAATTGTGCCAGCTCCAGGTCTCTGGGGCCCAACAGGTGATGGATGCGCCTTCCAACACCGGGTCGAGGAAGCGCTTCGCGGCTTCGGTCACTTTCTCGAGTGTGGGCCAGGGAAGTTGGTTGTCCTCGGCCATGTTCGCGTAGGGCCTCTCCCAATCCCTGGAGGGAAGGGGAAGGGCGCCCGGGAGTGAATGGGTATTGCGAAAGCCGAAGGTCAGCTTGAGCGCTTGTCTCAGCCGCTCGGCTTCCAGAAACGGCCGTGCTTGCGCCAGCAGCACCAGGTCGGGCAGGTCCTTCACTCGCGAGTTCGGCCGCAGCCGGGGCAGCGTGTATGCATGCAGCTTCTCCGCGAGATGGGTTTCGACGGGATAGAGCCGCAGCCGGGGTGGCGCGATCCCCGCGAAGCCGAGGACGTCGGGAGCCGTGAGTTCGTCCGGCGTTCCCAGCAGAGGCTCACCGAAGGCGACGTCCACGTCGAAAGGGCGGCTGTAGATCTTCTGCGCGAGCCGGCATTCCACCCGGTACCGCAGCCCCTCGTACCGTATGCCTTCGTTCTGGATCGTGGAGTGCTCTTCGTTCGGGCGGACGTCGAACATGAAGAAGTCACCGAGGTCGATTCTCGCGGCATCCTGGAGTTGGAACAGCAGGCTGTTGGGGTCTCCCTGAACACGGAGGTCGATGTCCTTCGTGGCCCGCGCTCGTGCGACGCGAAGCTCCAGAACGAGACCTCCCTTGAGGGTGACCGCCGTGCCCAGCTTTGCGTGGACGCGTGCGAGGAACCGGTGGAAGACCAGCAGCTCCCGCTGACGTGCAAGGGGGAGTTCCCGTTTCAGGGCCTCCTTCTTGAGGTGGTCTTCCAGTGCTTGCTTGAAGGCCGCGGGCGAAGCGTAGGTGCGGCTCGTCACGTTTCCAGGCCTCCAAAAGGCTTCAGTGCTTCCTCCACCGTGGGAAGGCTCCCGCGGACCATGCCGCGATGCAGGGCCTGCTGAGCTGCCTGGCGCATCAGATCCGGAGTCAGCGCGCTTCGAGCGCAATCATCGAGTGTCCGGCTGGGAGACGTGACTCTCACGGGACCCACCCAGTGGCGCTCGGAGTCGAGCAAGTCCGCGTAATGGAGCACGACGAGCTTCGGCACGCGCAGGCGTCGCTTCCGCCAGGACTCGGGAAGCGTCAGGTGGATCCGTGCGGGCAGGACGTCGGAGAGGTCGTAGAGCGCGAGGGCTGTCTGGTGCGAGAAGGTCCCGGCCTGTTCCGACCAGAGCCACACCGCGACGAGGTCTTCATGCTCGCCCGGCGGGAAGTGCACCAGCCGGTAGATGCCTCGCTGGACCCGTGAGGTCCGGCCGATGCGCACGTAGTGCGCAAGAAGCTGGGGCGAGTAGCCCGCCTGCGCAGCCTGCTGCGTCGTGAAGTGGCCCTCCTGGCCCTCGGCGATCCGGTAGAGCTGGTCCCAATCCGGCTTGATGGGCGGCTCGGTGCTCATGCACGAAAATATAGAGTGGTTTTAGTTTCGTGCAAATGGCGGGCGGAAGCCTGCGAATAAAGATCGCATTGAATTTTAGTTTTGTGCAGAAGGGCCGTTGTTGCGGCAAGGGGAGGGGCTGGCGGGAGCTTGAGGAGCGTACGTCAGCGCGACGGCGGGTACTTCTGCAGCTTCCGCTGGAGCGACCTTCGGTGGATGCCCAGCTTGCGCGCGGCTTCGGAGATGTTTCCGGCGCTGTCCGCGAGCACTCGATGAATGTGTTCCCACTCTGCTCGCGCGAGTGACGGTGCCTGGAGCGTCTCCGGTGCCGCGACGTTGGGGGCTTCTTCCGCCCTCGCGAACGCCGCCAGGATGTCGTCCGCGTCCGCGGGCTTTGGCAGGTAGTTCACCGCTCCCAGCCGGATGGCATCCACGGTCGTGCTGATGCTTCCGTAGCCCGTCAGCACGATGACTCGCGTGGACGCGTCCACCGCCAGCAAGTCCCTCACCAGCTCCAGGCCGCTGTGCCCCGGCATGCGCAGGTCCACCACCGCGTACTCCGGTGACTCGCGCCTTGCCGCTGCCATGGCTTCGTCGTGGTTGCCCGCCGTCGTTACATCCCAGCCTCGCTCGCGGAAGGCTCGCGCCAGGCGCTCTCGCAGCGTGCTGTCGTCGTCCACCAGCAGCAGGCTGGGACGTTGATCCACTGGAGCCGTGTTGCTCATGCCGCTGCCTCCTTCGCGTCCTCGCCCGGCAGGCTCAGGCTCACCGTCGTGCCCTCTGCCGCCTTCGAGCGCAGCTCCAGCGCTCCGCCCAGCTGCTCCGCCAATGAGCGCGCCAGGAACAGCCCCAACCCCATGCC
>NZ_RAWL01000617.1:0-3832 GCF_003668885.1 Corallococcus sp. AB049A
TCCTCCCCCAGCGCGGCCTCCGCGTGCGTCGCCAGGGCCTGCGCCTGGGCCTCCGACTCGACCGCGTCCTGGTGCTCCTCACGGCGCGCCTGGACCTCGTTGCCCAGCCGGTCCGCGTCCTTCCCCAGCCGCTCCGCGTCCGCGCCCGCCGCCTGTTCCTCCTTCAGCGCCCCCGCGAAGCGCTCCAGCTCGCGCTGCCAGCGGGGCCACTCGGTGGCCAGGGACTCCCAGCTCGCATGCGACACGCGCCACGCCTCGGCCGCGTCCACCAGCGCCTGGGCCTTCGTCTCCGCCGCCTGCACCAGCGCCAGCGCATCACGCGCCGAACCCTCCGCGGCCTTCGCCTGCTTCGCCAGCTCCGCGGCCTCACGGGCCTCGCGCTCCGCCTCCGCGCGGCGCGTGTCCAGGGTCGCGGCCTCCTCCAGCGCCGGACGCACGGACGCCTCCGCGTCCAGCGCCGCCGCCCGCGCGGCCTCCGCCTGCATCCGCACCTGCCGCTGCGCCGCCGCCGCCGCGAGCGCTCCTTCCGCCTGCGAGGCCCGCTCCAGCTGCTCGGCCTCCGCCCTCACGCAGCCCTGCTCCGCGGCCTCCACCGCGGACACCACCGCGCGAAAGCCCTCCGCCGCGCGCACCGACTCCAGCAGCGCCTCACGCGGCGCCGCCGCCTCCCGCTCCGCCTCCGCCCGGGCCACCGCGCCGTCCGCCTGCTGCTCCTGCCCCACGAACTCCGCGCGCTGCGCGTACCAGGACCGGGCCGCCTCCGCTTCACGCAGCCGCGTCTCCTCACGAACCCGCGCCGCCTCTTCCTCCCCCAGCTGGACGCGCACGCCCTCGCGATCCGCGTCCGACATCAACGCGATGGCCGCGAGCCCCTGTGACAGCCGCTTCAGCTCCTCCTGCTCCTTCGCGTTCTTCTCATGCGCGGCGATGGACAGGCGGCTGTACACCTCCGTGCCCGTCATCCGCTCCAGCAGCTCCGCGCGCTCGTTCGCGTCCGCGCGCAGGAACGCCGCGAACTCTCCCTGCGCCAGCAGCGCCGAGCGCCGGAACTGGTCGAACGACAGCCCCAGCCGCTCCTGAATCGCCTGGAGCACCTCGCCCTTGGTGCGGCCGAACAGCTGCCCCGTCACCACATCCGTCAGGCTCAGCTCCTGCGGCCGGAAACGCCCCTCCGCCCGCTCACGCGCCCGCCACACGTTCCACCGGGCCCGGTAGCGCCGCCCGTCCTTGCCCAGGAAGTCCACCTCCGCGTGGCCCTTGCCCGCCCCGCGCCGCAGCATGCCGCGCACGTCGTACGCGGACAGCCGCGCCTCCTCGTCCTCGTCCGCGCGGCCCACCAGCACCTTGCTGGGCCCGCCCAGCCGGGGCGTGCGGTCGAACAGCGCCAGGCACAGCGCATCCAGGAGCGTGCTCTTCCCTGCCCCCGTCGCGCCGGAGATGGCGAACAGCCCCAGCCGGTCCAGCGGCGCCCGGTCCAGCTCCAGCGCGAAGTCCCCCGCGAAGCTCGTGAGGTTGCTGCCGCGAATCGCGAGAATCTTCACGACGCGTCCTCCTGCACCTGCGTGAGCAGCGCGTGGAACGACTCCAGCAACCCCGGTGAGGGCGCCTCCTTGAAGTCCCGCGCATACCGGGCGAGGAACACGTCCTCCGGCGTGCGCTCCCGCAGCGACAACCCCGGCCGCACGTCCGCCAGCGCGCCGCCCGTGCCCGTGTAGAACGGCGTCAGCTTCACCAGCCGCGCCGCCCGTCCCTCCAGCGCCTTCTCCACCTTGTGGCGCAGCGCCGGCTCCGGCCGGGGCAGCGACACGCAGACCTCCAGGTACGGCCGCATGGACTCCGGCGCTCCCGCATCGCACGCGGGCAGCGCCGCCAGCAGTTCCAGCACCTCCGGCAGCGGCGCCGCGTCCCGGGCCGGCACCCGCATCATGTCCGTGGTGCGCGGCACCGGCAGCGGACGCACCTGCGTGAGCGCCCCGTCCTCCACGTCCAGCACCAGCACCTGGTGGCGGTAGTGCGCCTCCGACAGCGACAGCGGCAAGGGAGAGCCGCTGTAGCGCACGCCCTCGCGTCCACCCACGCGCTGCGCCTTGTGCAGGTGTCCCAGCGCCGCGTACGCGACGTCCTCCGGGAACAGCTCCACCGGCAGCGCGTGCTGGTTGCCCCCCAGAATCTTCCGCTCGCTCAGCTCCGACAGCTCCGAGCCCGTCATGTAACAGTGGCCCATGGCCACCAGCGCCTGCCCGGACCTGCGCCGCCTGCGCGCCGAGTCCAGCACCTCCGAATAGACGGAGCGCACGCCCTCCACCAGCCGGTCCCCTTCACTGTCCGGCACGGACGGCAGGTCCGACGGGCGCAGGTACGGCACCGCCGCCACCCACGCGCCCACCTTGCCGCGCGCGTCATGCACCGGCACCACCAGCCGGTCCATCTCCAGTCCACCCCGGTGGCGCGGCAGGCCGCCCACCACGCGCACGCCCAGGGCGTGGAACAGCGGATCCGGCGCGTCCAGGCGCGCGGCGGAGTCGTGGTTGCCACCCACCACCACCACGTCCAGCTTCGGCAGCGTGCGCCGGGCGCGCGCGACGAAGTGGTACCAGGCCGCCTGCGCCTCCGCGCTGGGGTTGGCCGTGTCGAAGATGTCGCCGGCCACCAGGAGCGCGTCCACCTCCTGGGCCACCAGCGTGTCCAACAGCCACGTCAGGAACGCGGCGTGCTCCGCTTCGCGCGAGACGTCATACAACGTGTGGCCCAGGTGCCAGTCCGACGTGTGCAGCAGGCGCATCCGGTGTTCACCCTCCCTCGTGGCCCGGTGGCGGGTGCGAGCCGGGCAGCCTCTCCCGGTCTCCGTCCCGACTCCAAGCGGCGAGCCCTCGCTCCCTTACCCGCCCCCTCTGACATTGTCGAAAAAGGGCGTCATTCCGCGCGCTTGCATCCGTGGCCTTCCCGACGCGTCCCGTCCTCTCCACCCCACGCGCCACGGAGCCTCCGAGCGCGGCCCGGGTCCACCCACGAGGGCACACCCGTGGCATGGGAATCCTGCGCCATGCGTGCACTCCGCACGTTTGCATGCGCGCGGCGTCCCTTCCCCAGGTCCACATACCCCATGCAGCAAGCCTGCCCGGCGCGCGGAGGTGCATCCGCGATCGGAATGATGGACCACACGCCGCGAGGCCAGTGCACAATGCGCCGCCATGCTTTCCGGTGTCTTCTCCCCGCTCGGCATCCTCGCGTCCCTGCTCGTCCTGGGCGCCCTGGTCCTCGCCACGCTGTTCGAACTCAAGCGCCGTCAGCGCGCCGCGTGGGAGGCGTTCGCGAAGGCGCACGGCCTGTCCATCGCGGAGCGGCGCATGGAGGTCCAGGGGCGCTATCAGGGGCGGCCGCTGCTGCTGGCCACGGGCAAGCGCGGCGCGGGCGGCAAGAAGCGCCACACCGTGACGGTGCTGCGGCTGGACCTGGAGGGCGCGCTGCCCGCGGACCTGCTGCTGGAGCACGAGCGCCCCGAGGACAAGATCCCCGGCGCCGCCACCCCGCGCGAGGAGATGCTGGGTGACGCGGAGCTGGACGCGGCCTTCCAGGTGGAGGGGCTGTCCCCGGAGGCGCGCCCCGTCATCCTGGATCCGGGCGTGCGTCAGCGCCTGCTGGGCCTCAAGGGCCACCGCCGCGTGAGCCTCAAGGGCGGCTGGCTCCAGGTGGAGCAGCGCGGCGTCCCCGCGAGCACCACCGCGCTGGAGACACTGCTCCGCGCGCCCCACGACCTGGCCCGCGCCATCACCGAGGCCGCCCCCGCGCTGCCCGCGTCCACCACCGTGGAGGCCCCGCTGCACGCCGGAGC
>NZ_RAWL01000618.1:0-3825 GCF_003668885.1 Corallococcus sp. AB049A
AAGCCCGCAAAGACAAAGCCCCTGGCGCCTTGCGGCACCAGGGGCTTTCAAAAAGAATCCGGCAGCGACCTACTCTCCCACGCGGTTTCCCGCGGAGTACCATCGGCTCTGGAGGGCTTAACTTCCGTGTTCGGGATGGGAACGGGTGTGACCCCTCCGACATTGCCACCGGAAAAGCGAATGACGGTGCATACGAAGGGTAAGTTGCAAGGCTTCTGCCTTGAGTGAAGTCTCTTCAGTTGAAGAAGAGGTATGAAACAGCTGCCTTCCGGGCGGACGCACATAGTGGCGTCCTGGCCTCGGCCTTGGCCCCGAGTCCCTTACTCCCCACGAGGGGGCATGCAAGAGAATGGGGGAAGTAAGCCGCTCGACTTATTAGTACTGGTTAGCTTAACGCGTTACCGCGCTTACACACCCAGCCTATCAACGTGGTAGTCTTCCACGAGTCTTCAGGGGCTTGCGCCCGGGATACCTGGTCTTGAGGTCGGTTTCCCGCTTAGATGCTTTCAGCGGTTATCCAATCGGCACATGGCTACCCAGCGATGCCTCTGGCGAGACAACTGGTACACCAGCGGTGCCTCCAACCCGGTCCTCTCGTACTAAGGTCAGAGCCTCTCAAGTATCCTACGCCCACAGCAGATAGGGACCAAACTGTCTCACGACGTTTTGAACCCAGCTCGCGTACCGCTTTAATTGGCGAACAGCCAAACCCTTGGGACCTGCTCCAGCCCCAGGATGCGATGAGCCGACATCGAGGTGCCAAACCTCCCCGTCGATGTGAACTCTTGGGGGAGATAAGCCTGTTATCCCCGGAGTACCTTTTATCCGTTGAGCGATGGCCCTTCCATTCAGGACCACCGGATCACTATGACCTGCTTTCGCACCTGCTCGACCTGTCGGTCTCGCAGTCAAGCTCCCTTATGCCATTGCACTCGACGCCCGGTTTCCAATCGGGCTGAGGGAACCATCGCGCGCCTCCGTTACTTTTTGGGAGGCGACCGCCCCAGTCAAACTACCCACCAGACAGTGTCCCAGTCCCGGCTGACGAGACGTGGTTAGACACCAGAAATCAACAGGGTGGTATTTCACCGTTGCCTCCACCGAACCTAGCGGCCCGGCTTCAAAGGCTCCCACCTATCCTACACAGTCAATCCCTAGTGTCACTGTCAAGTTGTAGTAAAGGTTCACGGGGTCTTTCCGTCTTGCTGCGGGTAAACTGCATCGGCACAGCTATTTCAATTTCGCTGAGTCCCTCTCCGAGACAGTGCGGAAGTCGTTACTCCATTCGTGCAGGTCGGAACTTACCCGACAAGGAATTTCGCTACCTTAGGACCGTTATAGTTACGGCCGCCGTTTACTGGGGCTTCGGATCATCGCTTCGCCTTGCGGCTGACGAATCCCCTTAACCTTCCAGCACCGGGCAGGAGTCAGACCCTATACGTCGGCTTGTCGCCTTCGCAGAGTCCTGTGTTTTTGGTAAACAGTCGCTACCGCCATTTCTCTGCAACCTCTCTCGGCTTCGGCTGTACGCCTACACCTACCAGAGGCCCACCTTCTTCCGAAGTTACGGTGGAAATTTGCCTAGTTCCTTGGAGGAGAGTTCTCTCAAGCGCCTTAGGATTTTCTCCTCACCCACCTGTGTCGGTTTGCGGTACGGACACCCTGCAGACTCCCTGCGGGACTTTTCTTGGAAGCCGAGCATCAGCGACTTACCCCTTGCGGGGCGCCATGGGGTCTCGGGGATAGCTGCCGCGCCTTTATTCGTACGCGACACCCCTACGCCTTTAGACTGACACAACCACCGGTCAGCTCGCCTAGCTTTCTCCGTCCTCCCTCAGTTCAACGTCTGCAAGATGGCGCAGGAATATTAACCTGCTTGCCATCACCTACGCCTTTCGGCCTCGGCTTAGGACCCGGCTAACCCTGGGAAGATTAACTTGACCCAGGAAACCTTGGGTTTACGGCGAGGGGGTTTCTCACCCCCTTTATCGCTACTCATTTCGGCATCAGCACTCCCAGTCGCTCCAGCGGCCCTTTCGGTCCACCTTCGCTGCAACTGGGACGCTCCCCTACCGCCATGCATGCCTGGCATGCATGACCCGAAGCTTCGGCACTAGTCTTGAGCCCCGTTACATTTTCGGCGCGGCCTGTCTTGACCAGTGAGCTATTACGCTTTCTTTAAAGGATGGCTGCTTCTAAGCCAACCTCCTGGTTGTCAATGACCTGCCACATCCTTTCTAGTGTTCACTTAGACTAGATTTGGGGGCCTTAGCTGTCGGTCTGGGTTATTCCCCTCTTGCCAATGGACGTTATCACCCACTGACTGCGTCCCGGGATAACAATTGCCGGCATTCGGAGTTTGATACGGTTTGGTAATCTGGTGAGACCCCTAGCCGTTTCAGTGCTCTACCTCCGGCATTGAATTACCCGAGCCGATACCTAAATATCTTTCGGGGAGAACCAGCTATCACGGAGTTTGATTGGCCTTTCACCCCTACACACAGCTCATCCCAGAAATTTTCAACTTTCATGAGTTCGGTCCTCCATGCGGTGTTACCCGCACTTCAACCTGGCCATGTGTAGATCACCCCGCTTCGGGTTATAATACACGCAACTTAGCGCCCTATTCGGACTCGCTTTCGCTCCGGCTCCACCTAACGGCTTAGCCTCGCTACGTATATTAAGTCGCCGAATCATGATGCAAAAGGTACGCTCTCGCACTGGCTTGCGCCGTAGTGCTCGAACTGCTTGTAGACATGCGGTTTCAGGTTCTTTTGACTCCCCTCACCGGGGTTCTTTTCACCTTTCCCTCGCGGTACTTGTTCACTATCGGTCGCCAAGGAGTATTTAGGCTTACCGGATGGTCCCGGCAGATTCAGACAGGATTGCACGTGTCCCGTCTTACTTGGGTAACCCGCTCAGCTCCAGTTGGCTTTCGTGTACGCGACTATCACGCTCTTTGGTGCGTCTTTCCAGGACGCTTCCACTAGCCCTCCAGAGTCCTACCGCGGACCCGCTACCCCATCGCCATTTGCATGGCGCTGGTTTGGCCTCTTCCCATTTCGCTCGCCACTACTTTGGGAATCACTCATTGTTTTCTCTTCCTCAGGGTACTGAGATGTTTCACTTCCCCTGGTTTGCTCTGCAAACCTATGAATTCAGTTTGCAGTAACGCAGCTATTCGCCGCGCTGGGTTTCCCCATTCGGACATCTCCGGATCAACGTTTGGTTGGCAACTCCCCGAAGCTTTTCGCAGCCACCCACGTCCTTCATCGCCTCTTGGCACCTAGGCATCCACCGCACGCCCTTAGTAGCTTACTTGCCCTAATCTCTTGTCTAACGCCCGCCTCCCGGCGGATTTTCGAAACTCGGAGACCAAGGCCCAGACCTCTGCTCTTCGCTAGCAGGCCCGGAAGACATTCTTTATTGCTGTTTCTCTACTGCTTCTTCATGTGTGGGAGACTTCGTTCCCCTCTACCCGGCTGCCTCGCGGCGCCTGGTAAAGCAGATTTCGAAGTCGGCACTTCTGTCGAGAACTTCACTCAGCAGAAATTGCAACTTACCCTTCGTATGCACTTGTCAAAGAACGTCCCTGCGACTTCCAGGAAACTTGTGGAGCTGATCGGGTTCGAACCGACGACATCCAGCTTGCAAAGCTGGCGCTCTCCCAGCTGAGCTACAGCCCCGACTCTCGCGTCAGCACCATTCACCCTTTCGCTTCCCTCCAGTGAGGAAAGAAGAGTGGTGGGCCTAGGTGGACTTGAACCACCGACCTCGCGCTTATCAGGCGCGCGCTCTAGCCAGCTGAGCTATAGGCCCAGGGGG
>NZ_RAWL01000619.1:0-3773 GCF_003668885.1 Corallococcus sp. AB049A
GGTGGGCACCCCATGGTAGGTTTGGCACCTCCATGTCCGCTCCTGCATCGTCGTTGAAGGCCGTCATCGCCGCGCTGTCCGGCAACGTGTTGGTCACGCTCATCAAGTTCATCGCCTTCGCCCTGTCGGGGTCGGGGGCGATGCTGTCGGAGGCCATCCACTCGGCGGCGGACACGGGCAACCAGGTGTTGTTGTTCCTGGGGCTGAAGCGGGCGGCGCGCGTGGAGGACGACTCGCATCCGTACGGCTACGGCGGCGAGCGCTTCATCTTCGGCATCCTGTCCGCGTCCGGCATCTTCTTCGTGGGCTGCGGCGTGACGGTCTACCACGGCATCCAGTCACTGCTGCACCCGCACGTGGCGGAGACGAACGCGGTGACGTTCGCGGTGCTGGGGCTGTCGTTCCTCATCGAGGGCGGCGTGCTGCTGTTCGCGGTGCGCGGGCTCTTGAAGCAGGCGGCGGGGGAGCCCTTCTTCCGCTTCGTGCGCACGAAGGCGGACCCGGCGTCGGTGGCCATCCTCCTGGAGGACGGCGCGGCGGTGCTGGGCCTGGTGCTGGCGACGGCGGGCATCGGCCTGGCGCACGTGACGGGCAACCCGCTGTGGGACGCGCTGGCGTCGCTCACGGTGGGCGTGCTCCTGGGCCTCATCGCCGTCTACCTGATGGTGGAGAACCGGGAGCTGTTGCTGGGCCGGTCGGTGCCCTCGGACGTGGAGCAGCGCTTCGAGGACCTCTTGCGCGCGCGCGCCAGCCTGGCGGACCTGCACGACGTGAAGACGCGGCAGCTCACCCCGGAGTCCTACCAGTTCAAGGCGGAGCTGCGCTTCAGCGAGTCCTTCGTCGCGGCCCGGCTGGCGGAGGCCCTGCCCGCGCAAGGGCTGCCCCCGGTGGGCGCGGAGCGCGAGCGCGCGCTCACCGACGCGGCCCGCCACCTCATCCGCACGCTGAGCGAGGAGATCGACGCCATCGAGGCGGACGTCCGCCGCGCCATCCCCCAGGCGAAGCACATCGACCTGGAGCTGGAGCACCTGTCCGCCGCCGCCGCCGAGGCCGCGGAGCTGCGCGCCCGGACGGGGTAGGCTTTGATTCCTGGTTTTAAAGTTTAGGCCGTGCTATGCGCTTTCGCGGTTCCCCACACGGAAGCGGCGAGACGGGATGCGCGGACGGAATGCATGGAGCGTGGGGGTGGCGCTGCTCGTGGGCTGCGCCGGCACGTCCTACTTCCAGAGCGGCAGCGAGACCCTCTTCGGCCAGCGGGGCGCCCGGGTCTGGGTGAAGGGGCCCTGGCCCGCCATCCAGCCCTCGCGGGACGTGGACGAGGTCATCGACCAGCTGTGTCCGGCGGTGATGGCGTTGGACCGGGCCCGGGAGAAGGACTACGGCCAGGAGTACTGCGGGCTCATCTACTCGCTGGGCGGCGGCGAGTACTACGCCAGCTGGCCGTCACCGCTGGGCCGCACGACGCTGGTGGGCGCGGACCTGCGCCGCAAGAGCTGCAGCGTGCCCAGCGTGGTGAAGGACGACCGGGGCCTGCCCTCCACGCTGGCGGACTTCCACAGCCACCCGTGGTTCCCGTCGGGAATGTCACAGGAGGACCGCTGGAGTCAGTCACAACGTTGGACCCTGCGGGTTCAATTTGATGCAGGATGCACCGTGACGAAGCTCGTTCCGTACAAGGGCGAGTCGCGTCCCGGTGAGGTCTATCTGCGGCAGGGCAAGGCGTGGAAGCTCATCGGGTACATCCACGAAGCGGACAAGGACACGGGCTTCATCACGCCCGTGGAGGACTAGATGGGGCGCCAGGGTTGGTCAGGGCTGTTGGTGAAGCGCGGGCTCGCGGCGCTGCTGGTGTTGCCCCTGTCCGGCTGCGTGCTCTTCGCGCGGCCCCTCCGTCCGCCGCGCGCCTCCGACGCGGACCTGGCCCGCTTCCAGTTCCCGCTGGACCTGCCCGCGGAGGGGCGCGCGCAGACGCCCGCCGCCGTGGCGGTGGCGACGCAGCTGGCCATGGATGACTTCCGCCCGCTGGACTTGAAGCCGCACAAGAACGCGACCGCGGACGAGCTGTGCCTCTACCGGCGGGACTCCTTCGACGTGTGGACGGCGCCCGGCCCGGAGGGCGTGCTGTTCGTGCGCTTCGTGCCCCGGCAGGACGCGTGCAACTCCGAAGGGCCCGTGACGGACGCGAGCGCCACGTACGCCATCGACACGCGCCAGTGGCGCATCCTCGGCATCCAGCGCTAGGCGGCGGTCGCGCCCGGAGGCGGCACTTCCTCCGGCGCCGCGCGCGTCAGGCCCAGCACCTTCTCACGCTGGGGCCACGGCCACGCGCCGGTGACCATGGCCAGCTTGCCCGCGAGGATGGAGCACACCGCGACCTGGAACGTGCAGATGTACGAGATGATGCCCATGTCTCCGAACACCTGGTTCAGGTAGGACGCCACCACGCCCACGATGACCAGGCACGCTGTCCGGTGTTCCGCCGCGTACGCCCGGTGGTACGCGCGCGCTGACAGGTACACCGTCACCACCAGGTACATCCACACGCCCGTGAACCCGAACCACCCGCCGAAGGCCAACAGGCCCAACAGCGAGTTGTGCGGGTGGAAGCGGTACGTGGGGAACACGAACGCGATGTTGGGCAGCGGGTAGGGCTCCAGGAACTCGTGCCCGTAGCCCGTGCCGAACACGGGGTTCGTGTTCCACGTCGCGATGAGATTGAGGTTCTCGATGTCGCGGTAGTCCAGCTCTCCTTCGGCGTGCTGCCCCTCGATGATGGAGCGGAAGGTCGCCACCGGCTTGAACACGCTGCTGCTGGAGCCCCAGCCCACCAGGAAGTACACGACCAGCAGCGGCGAGCACGCGATGAGGCCTCGCGTGACGAGCTTCTTCAGCGGCGTCCACGGGTTGAAGAGGTACGCCGCGGCCAGGCCGCCCACGAGGCTCACGTACGCGAGCCGGCGGTCGTTGAAGAACATCCCGATGAACACCAGGATGATGATGAGGAGGCCCCGGATGGCGTGGCCGGACTTGGGCCGCTCCAGCCACCGCGCGATGCACACGGTGATGGCGAAGATGAACGTCATCGAGTCCGAGTGGCAGGTCGTGTACTCCACCTCCAGGTGCTGGGCCGGGATGATGACCAGCGCGAAGTAGGTGCTCACCGCGGACTTGGTGAGCGCCGCCGCGATGATGGTCTTCGCCACCAGGGGCCAGTCCTCCGGCCCGCGCAGGCTGTAGTGGTACATCATCCCCACCAGCGGGAGCACCGCCGCCTGGTGCCACTGCCAGAGCGAGTTCTTGATGTCCCCGCCCCGCGCGATGCCCCACACCTCCATCCACATGATGGAGAAGAACGACAGCGCCAGCACCACCACCAGCGGCCGGGGGATGGGCACCACCGGCGGATCAATCTTGGACTTCGTGGCCCGCCGGTAGATGCCCAGCGCGATGGAGCCGATGATGAGCCCGTCGATGAGCGGGAAGCGCAGGGCGCCAATGCCCACCAGCTCATGCAGCTGGGAGAAGAGCAGCCTGCCCAGGGGGAAGAGCGGCGACGGCCAGAACATCGACTGGGGCCGCTCGGGTGTGTAGTCCACCGCGAGCACCAGGTAGAGCACCGTGATGGTCAGGTAGCGCAGCGGGACCTTCAGGATGACCCACACCACGGTGACGGCCAGCACGGGCGCCAGCGTGATGATGGGGTCCCCGTTACCCACGGCGGCCGCGCCGAGCGTGACGGCGCCCAGGCCCACGACCATGACGATGTACTGGAG
>NZ_RAWL01000061.1:0-28856 GCF_003668885.1 Corallococcus sp. AB049A
CGATGCGGCGTGCGGGGTGGGGCTTACTGCTGGTGTGGCTGTCGGTGTCCACGGCGCGTGCGGAAGAGGTGCTGGTGTTCGCGGCGGTGAGCACGACGGATGCGCTGGAGGCCCTGGCGCCCGCGTTCCAGCAGGCATCGGGGCACCGGGTCCGCTTCGCCTTCGGGGCGTCGAGCGACCTGGCCCGTCAGGTGGTGGCGGGGGCTCCGGCGGACGCGTTCCTCTCCGCCGACGCGGCGAAGATGGACACGGTCGACCGGGCGGGGCTCGTGCAGGCGGGCTCGCGGGTGGACCTGCTGTCGAACCGGCTGGTGGTGGTGGTGCCGGTGAAGTCGGCGCTGAAGGTCGCGGGGCCGGCGGACCTGAAGGGGCTCAAGCGGGTGGTGCTGGCGGAGCCGGCGGCGGTGCCCGCGGGCGTGTACGCGAAGGCCTGGCTGACGAAGGCGGGCGTGTGGGCGGACGTGGCGCCGCGCGTGGTGCCGGCGGTGGACGTGCGCGCCGCGCTGGCGGCGGTGGAGGCGGGGAGGGTGGACGCGGGCGTGGTGTACGCGACGGACGCGGCGCAATCGAAGAAGGCGCGGGTGGCGTTCACGGTGCCGGAGGGGGATGCGCCGCGCATCGTGTATCCGGCGGCGGCGCTGACGCAGGGCAAGGCGCGGGAGGGAGGGCTCGCGTTCGTGCGCTTCCTCCAGACGGAAGGAGCGCGGAAGGAGTTCCACCGGCTGGGCTTCCTGGACGCGAAGGCGGTGCCGGATGCAGGGAAGGGGACCCCCGCTCCGTGATGGATGAAGGGCTGACAGGGCTGGTGCTGTTCACGGTGGCGGTGGCGGCCCTGTCCACGGCGCTCATCCTGGTGCCGGGCGTGGCGGCGGCGTACGCGCTCGCGCGCTGGAAGGGACCGGGGCGCGGCGTGGTGGAGACGCTGCTGGCGCTGCCCCTGGTGCTGCCTCCGACGGCGGTGGGCCTGGTCCTGCTGGAGTTGCTGGCGCGCGACTCGGTGCTGGGACGGCTGCTGGACACGTTGGGCGTGGAGGTGGTGTTCACGCCGAAGGCCGTCGTGCTGGCCAGCGCGGTGATGGCGTTCCCGCTGCTGGTGCGCTCCGCGCGCGCGGGCTTTGAAGAAGTGGACCCCCGGCTGGTGGCCGTGGCGCGCACGCTGGGAGACACGCGCACGCGGGCGTTCTTCCGGGTGACGTTGCCGCTGGCGTGGCGCGGAGTGCTCACGGGCGCGCTGCTCGCGTTCTCACGGGCGCTGGGTGAGTTCGGCGCGACGGTGCTGGTGGCGGGCAACATCCCGGGAAGCACGCAGACGCTGTCCCTGGCCATCTTCCAGCGCACGCAGCTGGGGCAGGACGCGGAGGCGCTGAGGCTCGCGGGCGTCTCCGTCGTGCTCGCGTTCGGGGCCATGTACGTGACGGAAGTGGTGACGCGGCGGCGCGGGGCCCGGGGGCTCGCGTGATGGAGCTGGCACTCCGGCTGCCGCTGGCGCGCTTCACGCTGGAGGTCGAAGCGCGTTTCACCTCCGCTTCGATCGCCGTGCTGGGGCGTTCGGGCTCTGGGAAGACGTCACTGCTGGAGGTGCTCGCGGGCCTGCGGCGCGGCGCCACGGGACGCGTCGTCGTCGATGGCCGCGTGCTGCTCGACACGGGTGCTCGGGTCGATGTTCCGCCCGAAGCGCGTCGCATGGGTTACGTGCCGCAGGACGCGCTGCTCTTCCCTCACCTCACCGCCGGACAGAACATTCGCTTCGGTGTGCGCGCCGGGCGGCCGTCTCGCGTGGACGAAGCCGTGCACCTGTTGGAGCTGGAGCCGCTGTTGCACCGCTACCCGGTGACGCTGTCCGGAGGCGAGAAGCAGCGGGTGGCCCTGGCGCGGGCGCTCGCGACGGATCCCGCGTTGCTGCTGCTGGACGAACCCCTGGCCGCGCTGGACATCGCCTTGAAGGAGCGCGTGCTGCCGTACCTCCTGCGCGTGCGCGACGAAGCCCGCGTGCCCCTGCTCTACGTCACCCACCAGCTCGGTGAAGCAAGGGCCCTGGCCCGCGAGGCCCTGGTGTTGGACGGAGGCACGGTGAAGGCCGTGGGTCCCGCGGACACGGTGCTGGGCACGGTGGCGCGCGGGCTGCTCACCGGTGAGCCCGAGGAGAACATCCTCGAAGGCACGCTGGAGCATCCCCAATCCGGCGGCACGCGGCTGCGTGTGACGGAGGCCCTGTCGCTCTGGGTGCCGGACGCACCGGAGCTGCCGCACGGCACCCGCGCCGCCTACGCCGTGCCCGCCGAGGACATCCTCCTGTCCACCGGTCCGCTGACCGGCGTCTCCGCGCGCAACGTGCTCGAAGGCACGGTGGCGAAGCTGGAGGACGCGGGGGCAGGAGAGTGCGCGACCCATGTGGACGTGGCGGGCGTCCGCTGGGTGGTCCGCCTCACGCATGCCGCCGTGCGCGAGCTGTCCATCGCGCCGGGCCTGCGCGTGTACCTCGCGGTGAAGTCCTCCGCCTGCCGTCGGCTGTTGTCTGGTTCTGCCGCGACCTGACGTCACACCGTCATGGAGCTGAACGCCTACACCTATGTCGGACCCGAGGAGATCCGCCGTGCCGTGATGGCGCATCCCGCCGGCGTCTCCATCCGCGCCCGCGAAGACCTGGACCGCTGGCTCCACGCTCACCCGGATGCCATGGAAGAGGGCGCGACCTGGGTCGTGGACCTCACCGGCTGTCTGCGATTGGCGCCACGCCGGTCGGAACACGTCGCGTGCGCGGGAGGCGAGGAGGTGCTGGCGGCGGGCGAGTTCCACTTCCAGCGAACCGCAACGGGGTGGGACATCGCGGGAGCCTCGAACCAATCCATGGGCTACTGCCCGGACACGGACTGCTGGGACGCACTGTCGCTCGCGCTGACCCGGGCCGGCATCCGAGGTCCCCCGGGCTTCACCCATGCCATCACCTTCCGGCGGTGCACCCGCTGCGGCGAGTTCAATCTGGTGAAGGAACAGTGGTTCGTCTGCGCGTTCTGCGACGCGGACCTGCCTGCGCTCTGGAACGTCGCCCCACGAAGACTCGTGCTCGTGGGCTAGAATGCATCTCATAACCGGTCACGGAAGGGGCGACAGCGAGCAGGGAGTGTGCTCGACCCTGTTGGATAGAGCTGACCGACGAGCAGTGGGAAGTCCTTCGTCCGCATGTGCCGGGGCCCGAGCGGCAGCGTACGAGCGCGAAGGGTGGAAGGCCCTGGCGCGATCCGCAGGATGTACTCAACGGCATTCTGTGGGTACTGCGCACCGGAGCGCCCTCGGCGGACCTGCCAGGGCGCTACCCGCCCTACTAAACGTGCCACCGGAGATTTCAGGCCTGGGTGAAGGCGGGGGGGCTGGACCGGATTCTGCGAGCGCTGGCGGAAGACTTGAGAAGTCGCGAAGCTCGATTTGACCGAGGCGCACATCGACGGCTCCCACGCAGGGGCAAAAAGGGGGCGCTTTGGTTAGTCGGACTCGGCGCGGCAAAGCGTCCTTCAGCTCGCCTGCGCCCTCATCCTGCTTCTTCGGTTGTGGGATGCGTTCTAGCGCCAGTGCGCGCGGCCGACGCGTAACCCGACCACTTTCCCGCTTCTTCGCTCGGCTAGCCATGGCCAAAGCTGCTTAGGTATATATACCTGCTATTTCCGGGTTATCTCAAGGCCGAGCCCTGAAGGGGAACCTAGGTATATATACCTAGGTTCCGATGCGTATGCTCTCGTCCTATTCCCCTGATGGCACTAGGTATATATACCTAGTGCCATCACACGAATTAACCATGGAGTTCTTCTCCCTGCTAGGTATATATACCTAGCAGGGAGAAGAGAAAATATGCCCCGCCGCTCATGGGAGGTCACCTCCGGTCCCAAGCTCGCCGCATACGTCATGGCGCAGCCCTTCCGTGTCTTCAACGCGCCCCAGCTACGGGACTTCCTACGTCGCGCTCGTGAGGAGCTGCAGCTTCCGGAAACCGCTACACCGGCCCGTATGACCTCCCTGCTCCAGTCGGAAGGGAAGCTAAAGCAGATTGAGCTTGCAGCTGAACATGGATACCCGGGCGCGGTCCGGTACGTATGGGACGAGGTCGAGCCGTATAGCCTCGCGCTCTCTCTCAGGCCGGGTGCTTACCTCTCGCACTTTTCTGCCTTGGTGGTGCATGGCCTGACGAATCAGGTTCCAAAGGTCATCTACGTCAACAAGGAGCAGAGTCCCAAGCCGAAGCCGGCGGGCGGGTTGACGCAGGAGGGGCTCGACCGTGCCTTCAGCAACGCGCCGCGCACCTCCAAGTACGTCTTTCATCTGGACATCTACCAAGTCGTACTTCTCAACGGGAAGTCGACGGGCCGGTTGGGCGTAGTTTCCCGCCCAATCAACCGAGCCACGCAGGTCGATGTGACAGCAATAGAGCGCACGCTCATCGACATCACGGTCCGCCCCAACTACGCGGGCAGCGTGTTCGAGGTCGTGGAGGCCTTCCGCCGTGCGCGGGATGAAGTGGCGGTGCCGACGCTCGTCGCGATGCTCAAAAAGCTCGACTACGTGTACCCGTACCACCAAGCCATCGGCTTCTACATGGAGCGCGCTGGCTATAGACCGACTCAACTAGAGCGGCTGCGCACCATGGGCCTCAATTTCGACTTCTACCTCACGCACGGGATGAGGGACGCCGAGTACAGCAAGGAGTGGCGCTTATTCCACCCCCGCGGCCTGTAGTCGTGCGACTTCGTTCAACACGAAGTCGAAGTAGTGGTCGAAGAATTCCAGCTTCTCACCCGTCACAGTACTCACCACCTCGCCCCACGCATTGGCGTGAAACGACCGGTACTCGGGAATGTGGTTGAGGAGCGAAAGAGGAACCTCCTTTGCAGCGAACATCCCACGCACTGTCGCCAAGTGCTGCGTCAGGTCCACTTGGCCGGACTGCACGCAAGCGTGGATGTCGTAGAAGTCTCGAGGCCGAGGCGCTGGGTTCCGCCGCTGGCCGTGCGCGGCCATCTGTTGGCAGATGGCCCGCAGCTTCTCGGCCGCGATCATGGGCAGCGTGTAGACGTACACCGGGTAGCCGTCGACTTCGACCTCCTGCTTGCCTTCGGTGTACTCATACTTACTGATCTCGACTTCGACCTTCTTGCCGATGTTGCGTCGATACGTGAGGGCCTCGTCCGCCTCAGACGTCGGGTCGTGGCGGGCACCATCGCCGTGGGCGAGCGCTGCCCTCTGCCCCTTCATGAACCGTTGACTCCCTACTCCCTCCGCAGCGGCCCAGTCCTCGGCTGACATGTATTTGAACGTTGCGTTGTAGCCACCCCACCTGGGGTTCGTCTGGCCGACGATCGGGCGGCGCGCCGGCCGGGGCGTGAACTTGAAGTCGAGGACGCGGTAACCCTCGAGTTCGAAGTGCCGCTGAACAGCTCGCTCGAGCCTGGCTGCGAGCCAAGCCGAGTCCTCGACGTCGTCCTGCATGGAGAAGTCGTAGTCGATGGACGCGCGCGCGCCAATCTTGTGAATGAGCTGCAGTGCATTGCCGCCCTTGAGAACGAGCTTGTCGAAGAGTTCCTCGTCGCTCGCGATGGCCGAGACGACAAGTTCGCCGGTGCGGAGCAGGGACGCCTTATCCAAGGGCATAGTGCACTCCAGTCTGCGCAGCCCAGAGTGTGCGACGCCACCTGCGCCGGCGCCCAGGCTTACGGTCGCCCGATGGCGGCCTTCATCTCGAGTCCACGGGACTCTACGAGGTTCGGAAGGCATCTAGCAGTCCGACAAGGCGGAGCCACAGGCATTTCGAGCCCCGCCTTATCAGCCACGCTAAACGGCCGCTCACGATTCTCGATCGGCAAGTGGCATCCAGGGCCGAAAACTCAGCCTCAGCGGCAGACCAGACGTCCAGGAATCGTGACCTTTGGTTTAGTCCCCGCGCGCTTTGGCTTCGAACCGCCGATGCGCGGCCTCCATCCGCTCCAGTGCGTCCCGCAGCTCGCGCTCAATGTCTTCGCGCTGGGACCGCATCAGGTCTTCCGGAAACCCCATGCGCTCCAGCAAGTTGAGCTGCATGAAGAACGTCTCGCACGGCCAGGGGCCGCCCGCGCGATCCAGGTACTGGCCCCCTTGAAAAAGGAACTCTCCCCAGGACAGCTCCCCGCGCCGGTGGCGGAGGAACAGGCACGCCAGATGGTCCGCGTTCTCCGCGCGACGCTCCTCGGGCGTGGCCGGGAGAGGAAGCATCGGGATGTCGTAGAGCAGCCCCTTGGCCGTGGCGACATCCGGCGCCGTGCACATCTCCAGCAACCACAGCGGTGGGTCATCCAGCTTCATCACCCAGGCATCCGCCCAGGCGATGATCTCCTTGAGCCCGACGAGCCCCATCTCCAGCATCGTGCGAATCCGCACGACGGCGACCGGGTCGAACGGGGTGCCCTCCCTCACCGCTTCGCCCCCGCCTTCTTCGCGCCGCCGCGCCCTGTCTTCGCGTGGTAGCCCTCCACGAGCATGCCCAGCTCATGGACCACGGACATCGCCGCGTCCTGCGGGATGCGCGTGTCCTTCAGCTTGTTGCGCGCGGGGTCGAGCACCAGGCCCGTGGCGCCAGAGAAGTCCGTCCGGGTCAGCACGCAGCCCCGGAAGTTGCTGCCGGTGAGGTCCGCGCCGGTGAAGTCCGCGTCCGTCAGGTCCATGTCGAAGAAGTTCGCCTCGCGCGCCACGCAGCGCACGAACGACGTCTGGCGCAGGCTCAGCCCCACGAACGAGCTGTAGGGCATGGCGCACTCCTCGAAGTTCACCTCCGGGTTCGCCGCCACGCCCGTCCAGTCGATGCCCATCAACTTCGAGCCCTCGAACCGCACGTCCCGGAGCCGGATGGCGTTGAAGTTCGCGCGCGTCAGGTTGCAGCCCTGGAACACGCACGCCTCCAGCAGCGCCTCCTTCCACCGGCCCTCCTGCAACTCACAGTTGAGGAAGGTGCACCGGTAGAACTCCTTGTCTCCCAGGTCGACGCCCTGGAGGTCCAGTCCCTCGAACGTCTCCTTCTCGAAGGAGTCCTCCTGCTGGAGCCGCTTCACCACCGCGCTGTCGTCCCGGACCATGCCGGCCTTATACCGGCCCGCGAAGGACCCGGCGACAGCGCACCGGGTCTTCCACGGACTTCACGCTACCTGGCCACCAGCACCAGCACGCCACGGCCGCACAGGTCGTAGCCCGCGGTGATCTGGTCCGAGCTGCCCGGGTTGAGCAGCACCTGGTTCGCGCCCCGGCTCTCAATCCAGGAGCACGTGTCCGTCACCCGGTACCAGCTCTTGCCGGCGCCGGGCGAGGGCGGCAGGAAGTTCACGGTGCCGGACCAGCCGTTGTACGCGACGTAGATGGCGTTCACCGTCTCACCGGAGAACTCCGACGCGTCGATGCGGTAGGCCAGCGCGTGGTTGCCCGCGTTGTTGAAGTAGGCCGCGTCCGGCGTGGAGCCGTCCGGCTTGAACCAGGCGTGCTGCGGCAGCCCGTTCCCGTTGCCGTCCGTCGTCGCGTAGAACGCCGCCGGGCGCAGCGCGGGGTGCGCCTTGCGGAACGCGATGAGGTTCTGGGTGAACAGGCGGAAGTTGGACTGGTCCGGGCTCCACGCGTAGTCCAGCCAGTTCTTGTTCGAGTCCAGGTTGTACACGTTGTTGTTGCAGTACTGCGTGCGCAGGAACTCGTCGCCGCCCGTGATCATGGGCACGCCCGCGCTCAGCATCAGGAACGCCAGGCCGTTGCGCGCCGCCTGCCGCTGGGCCGTTGCGCTGCCGCCCTGGTCCCAGCTGTGATTGCTGTCCTCGCCGCCGTCGGACGGGCCGTAGGGCCACGGCTGGCTGTTGTTCTTGCTGGTGCACGAGTACAGGTCCTTCAGGGTGAAGCCGTCGTGGGCCACCATGAAGTTCACGGACGCGGCCGGCTTGCGGCCGTCATCCTGGTACAGGTCCGACGAGCCCGCGAAGCGCGTGGCCAACTGCCCCGGCGTCACGTTCTCCACGCCCATCTGGTTCTGGTCCTTGCGGAACGTGTCGCGGAACGCGCCGTTCCACTCGCGCCACTTCGCCGGGAAGTTGCCCACCTGGTAGGAATTGCCACCAATGGCCCACGGCTCCGCGACGAAGTCCGTGCCCGCGCCGCCTCCTTCCGGCCGGGGGTCCAGCTGCGTGGTGATTTGATTGAGCGCCGTGTTCGCGTTGTCGCGGCTGTACTCGTAGCCGCTGTGCGTGTCCGTCTCGTGCTCGTAGATGTTGCCCAGCACCGACGCCAGGTCGAACCGGAAGCCGTCCACGCCCAGCGTGTCCTTCCAGTACGACAGCGAATGGAGGATGACGTTGCGGGCCGTGGGATTGAACGTGTTGAAGTTGCCGCCCACGCCCGTGTTGTCCCAGTTGAACTTCATGTCCTTCGTCAGGCTGTAGTACGTGGGGTTGTCCAGGCCCCGGTACGACATGACGTTGAACGTGTTCGGGTCACCGCTGGTCCACGCGCCGCCCTCGCCGGTGTGGTTGTAGACCACGTCCACCATCACCTTGATGCCGGCGTCGTGGAACGCCTTGACCATGGTCTTGAACTCGCGCGTGGGGCCGCCCGGCGTCTGGTCGCACGCGTAGCGGCGGTCCGGCGCGAAGTAGCTGAGGTTCATGTAACCCCAGTAGTTGTCGCCCGCGGTGCTGGCCACGGCGTCGTTGCGGCCGTTGTCCGTCTCGTGCAGCGGCAGGAACTCCACCGCCGTCACGCCCAGCGCCGCCAGCTGCGCGGCCTTCTGGCCCGCCGTCTTGTAGGTGCCCAGACAGGCGGCATCCAACCCGGAGCCGGTGTCCTGCTTCGTCAGGCCGCGCAGGTGCACCTCATAGACGATGTCGTCCTTGAAGGCGCGCGTGGGCTTGGTGCCGGTGGGCGTGGAGTCCGGCGCCAGCACGATGCCCTTGGGCGCGAACGGGCCGCTGTCCTTGTAGCGGTGCGACGGGCCGGACGCGAACACCGTGGCGTCCGCGTTGGTCATGTTCACCGGGTCGTGCGACAGCTCCAGCGCGTACGGGTCCCACAGGAGCTTGTTCGGGTTGAAGCGGTTGCCCGAGGCGTCCACGTCCGACAGGAAGCCCACCGTGTTGTTCGTCTTGCTCCAGGAGGAGTTGTACGGCCAGTTGGGACCCCACGCGCGGTAGCCGTAATAGACGGTGCCGGTGACGCCGTAGGTGTTCTTCAGCGTGGAGACGGAGACGGTCTTCGACCAGACGTTGGTCGTCGCGTTCTTCGTCATCACGTAGCTGACGACCTCCTGCGCGCCCTGGGCCGTCTTGTAGATCCACAGCTCGATGCGCTCGGCGCGCGACGAGTACACGTTGAAGTTGATGTTGGCCTGCGTGGCGTCGTACTTCGCGCCCAGCGTCCATGTGAGCAGCTCCTGCTCGCGCTGCGCGGTGTCCTCCACGGCGGGCGCGGGGGCCTCCTCAGGCGCTTCGGACGCGGCGCAGGAGACCAGCGCCGAGGCGAAACCCGCGGCGACGAGGGGATGCCACCGCGCAAGCCAGGGGCTCCGGCGGTGACGACGGGGAGGGGTCATCATGGATGTGGCTCCAGACGCGGCAATCAGGGTTTGCGACCGCTGCAACGCCACCGGACCCGCGACTGCCCGGGGGCATCCGGTTCACCACCCCCATGACCGTGAAGTCAACCGCACGGCCCCCCATCCCAGCGCCCGGGCCCGCTCTCGTACGACGCACGACATGGCCCGGCGCGTCATGCTCACCCGGGGCCCGAGCGCGGCCCGCGCCCTGCCGTCTGTCATTCCATAACGCGCGGACGGTTCTGGTGACGCATGCCGTCGGAAACGGCTGCCCCCAGAGGAGGAACGAGACATATCCAGTAAAAATCCAATCAATCTGTTTTACTTGATTGAAACATGGAATCCATGATTGCTTTGGATTCCCATGGACTCATCCAATCCGACCCAGACGCCCGGCTCCGGTCCTTCGCGAGGGCGGGGTGTGCCCTGGGGCCTGGCGGGCGCGGGGCTCGTGGCCGTCCTGACGGCGGTGGGGCTGGTGTGGCGTGGCGGTGATGACGCACAGGCCCCTTCGGCGACGGCGGCCCCCGTCAAGGCCTCACGGTCCCAGGGCTCGCACGCGGGCGGCGGGGGCACGGGCGCGGCGCCTGCCGGCGTGGAGGAGGCAGAGGCCGCGGAGCGCCGCTTCTCCGACCAGACGTGCTTCCCGGAGCTGGGGCGCTTCAACGACGGCGTGACGCTGGAGACGTTCCGGGAGCAGGCCGCGCCGCTGCTCGCGTCGAAGGACGCGCTGGTCCGCGACTACCTCAAGGCGAAGCTCGCGGAGCTGATTGGCGACGACGCGGGGAAGGCGGGGCAGGTGGTGGACTGGGCCCGGGACGCGCAGGGCGCGGAGTTCCAGGTGCTGCTGTCGGGCCTGCGGGCCTCGGACGCGGTGCAGAAGCCCCAGGTCGCGGCGCGGCTGCTGGAGGCGGGGATGGACGCGAAGCTGTCCATCGAGCGGCGCGCGGGCATGCTGTCCGCGCTGGACACGCAGAAGCACCTGCCGCCGGCCGCGATGGACCGGATGGCGGACTTCGCGCGCGACCCGGCCTCCACCGAGGCGGGCTGGGCCGCCACGCGCACGCTGGGCCGCGTGATGGCGCGCGAGTCGGAGAACCATGGCGACGCGTCGCCGTATCTCGACCGGCTCATCACCATCGCCACGGACGCGCCGGACGAGCAGATCCGCCACCTGGCGCAGACGGCGCCCCTGCACAACTCGCCCGTGCTGGACGCGAAGGCCACGGAGCGCTTCACGCGCATCCTGCAGAGCGAGGGCAACGAGGACGGCCGCGACGCGGCGGCGCAGGTGCTGGCCATGTCCTCCGACAAGGAGCAGGTGCTCAAGCTGTTCACGGACTCCTTCCAGCGCGAGCAGTCCGTGTGCGTGCGCTGGGCGCTCTTCCGCTTCTCCGCGCGCGTCGCGGGCCGCGAGGCCCTGCCCGTGATGGCGAACATGGCGACGGTGGATCCGCGCTTCCAGCCGCTCTACCGCGTCTTCGAAACGCTCTACGCCCAGGGCAATGTCGACTTCATCCGCGTCTGGAACGAGCTGCCGGACCAGAACCCCTTCGGCTGCATGGACCGCCACCAGTAGGAGCCCTTCGCATGCCCCGCTTCCTCCAAGGTCTTCGCGCGTTCGGCGGTCTGACGCTGCTGCTCGCGTCCCAGCCCGCGTGGTCCACGTCCCCCGCCGCGCTGCCGGCATTGAGGGCAGAGAGCTGTTCCGTGCGGGGGCTGATGGATCAGCTCCGCGAGGGACTTCGCTCCAACTCCAAGGCCTACCGCGACTACCTCAACGCCGTGCTGCGCGAGGCCGCCGTGTCGCTGCCCTCCGGGGAGCTGCACGCGGCGTTCGACCGGGAGACGGACCCGGCGATGGTGGAGCAACTGGCCGCGGCGCTGGTGGCGCGCAGCGAGCGCGAGGCGGAGAAGGACGCCATCCAAGCGGTGGCCCGCCGCGCGCTGGAGGACCGAGACCCGTCCGTCCGCGCCGCCACCGTGCGCGCCATGCGCCGCACGGGCGCGCTGGAGAAGACGGGGGACATGTACGAACGGCTCATGAGGGACGGCTCGCCGGAGGTCCGCATGGAGGCCGCCCAGAACCTCATCGAGGACAACCAGTACGTCTATTCCGCGCACCACGGCCCGGCCACGGACCTGGCGGTGAACGCGGCGACGGCGTCCACGGACCCGAAGGTGACGGCGCGGATATTGGAGTCCCTGGACACGCGCAAGATGGGGCCTGAGGCGGGGCAGAAGCTGCTCGGGATGCTGGGCCATGAGAGCGCGGACGTGCGGCGCTCGGCGGCGCTCGCGCTGGGCAGCGTGCCGGCGGCGCAGATGGGGCCCGCGCGCGAGGCGCTGGTGGGCATGTACCGGGGAGAGCGGGACGCGGGCGTGCGCAAGGCGCTGGTGCAGGGCATCGCGGAGCTGGGCTTCGCGGACGCCGTGCCGGAGCTGCGCAAGCTGCGGAGCGTGGATCCGGCGATGGCGCCGGAGATCGACGCGTGGATCCGCGCACTGGAATCAGGTGTTCAGGAGTGGGGCCTGCTCCTGAGAGAGAAGCAGCGGCTGCAACAGGTCCGTTGAGCGGCACCCCTCATGGGGCCGGACCCGCCGGCCCGAAAGGAACACCCCCGATGCGTCACATGAAGAAGAAGGCCCTCGCGGTCATCCTGGCCCTCGCGGTTCCCTCGGTCGCGGCCGCGTACTCGTACACGGTGAAGTCTCCCTTCCCGGGCACGGTGACGGCGACGACGTACTACTCCAGCGGCACGTTCCACGGCGCGCTGGATATCTCCAGCGGCCGCTGCAACTACTGGGGCGTGGAGACGGGCGTGATGGCGTCCCTGTCCTGGAACGTGACCATCCGCACCTCGGGCGTCTATTGCAACGGCACGGGCAGCGGCACGCAGAACGAGGCGAAGCACGCCTTCTCCAACGGCAGGACGTTCCGCCTGTGGCACTTCATCAAGACGTCGGACTCGTATGACCGCACGTGCAACCGCTGCCAGGTGGGCAACGAGGGCGGTACGGGCAACGCCACGGGGCCCCACGTCCACGTGCAGTATGACCAGTCCGGCAGCAACCTGACCGGCTGGTACTCCGGCTACACCACCAAGGGCGAGGCCGTGGACCGCTCGGAGACCATCGGCGTCATCAATTAGCGTCGGCGGTGACCGCCGGAGGCGGAGCGTCGTGGGGCGCTCCGCCGCCGGTGGGGTTTGGGCCATCAGTAGCAGAAGCTGTTGCAGTACGGCGCGCCGTTGGGCTGGGTGCAGCAGATGCCGCTGGAACACCGGCCGTTGACGCAGGCGGGGCGGCAGAGCCCCTCACCACCAGCGCCGTTGTAGGCACAGACCGTGGTGCCGGGGCAGGCGCCGGTGCCGGCCTCGCACGCGAGCCCCTGCTCCTGGGAGACCAGGTCCCCGTCCACGTCGGCGCTACCGCCGCAAGCCGTGAGACCGAAAACACAAACCGCCGCGACCATCAGGGAACGCCACATGGATGCCTCCAGGAGTCAGGTGGGACGCCTGGAGGATATAGGCACGGAGGCGGTGATGCAGAACCGGGCGGCCCAACTACGAAGGCCGCAACCCTTTGCATCTAGTTCCTGTCGAAGTGGGCCTCCAGCCTCACGTCCGAGTAGGGCGTGCGCGCCACGAGCATGAGGTAGTAGTACCCACCGGTGGCGGGAGCGGGGATCTCCACGGTCTCGTCGTTGCCTGGCAGGTAGGGCCGGAAGTCATACACGGTCTGCGTGGGCCAGGTGCTGGAGCGGACATACAGGTCCGCGTTGCCCGTGCCTCCGCTTGCCACGAAGCGCAGGTCGTGCGCGCCGGGAGGCACATAGAGATAGAAGTAGAGCGGCGTGCCCGTGGAGGCCAGCGGGCCCCGGTAGCAATCGCTCTCAAGCTGCTGGGGGTTGGACGCCGTACACGCGGGCGTCGGCCCGGGGTCGGCGCCGGGGGACACGCAGACACCCGGGTCCGTGGCCCTCGCGACGCAGTCGATCCACCCGTGGAACTCCGTGTCATTCGCCGTGCCCAGCGCGTCCAGGGACTGGCGGTAGAGGGTGTAGTTGCCCGCGCGGAACTGTTCGAGGAAGGCGCCCACCTGGTCCGCGTGCCGCTCGAACATGAACCGCGTGGCCAGATAGCCCCATGCGTACACGCGGTCGGTGCTGCTGCTGTAGCTGTTGCGCAGGACTTCGCTGAGCTTGAAGGCCTTGCCCTTCCCCTGCGTCACCGCGCTCGCGTTGTCGCTCTTCTTGGAGATGTACTCGGCCAGGCCTTCGATCCACCAGACGGTGGGCTGGCTGATGCTCGTGTTGAAGTCGCCCTTCATGTTGAAGCGGCCATCCAGGTAGTGGACGTACTCGTGACGCAGGTTCCAGATTTCGAAGGCGGGCCGCAGCCACTCCGCCTCGTAGGAGATGAAGCGGGCCTGGTTGCCGGAGGCGGAAGGGTCCCCTTCCAGGTACATGCCGCCGTTGTTGGTGCTGATGCCAAACAGCACGCCCGCGTAGTTCTGATAGTCGATGCTGCTGTCGAAGATGATCATCTCCAGGGACGTGTTGTTGTCCCCGGCCACGGGCACGCGGTTCGTCTTCAGCGTGTCGTGGAAGTACGCCTCCTGCGTGGCGAGCTGGTCGCAGGTCTGCGTGAGCTGTGCCGCCGTCAGGTCCTGCGCGCGCACGCGCAGGGTGGCGCCACAGGTGTGGGTGATGCCGAGCACCGCCTGCTCCACCGTCCGGCGGAAGTCGCAGGTGCCGTAGTACGCGCAATGGGCCTTGTCGTAGAAGTCGACCATCTCCGCCGTGCCCACCCAGAGGCCCGCCGAGGGACCGGTCATCGAGTGGTTGAGCAGGACCGCCTTCACCTTGGGACGCGTCAGCGTCTGCAGCGCTCCGGTGTGCTTGAGGAAGCGCGCCATCTCGCGCGCCGCGTTGAGGGTGAGGTACTGGCTGGAGGTGCCCAGCAGGTGTTCTGTGCGAGGGATGAAGGACTCGAGCGAGTCGATGATGGACGGGTCCGCCTGCACGGCCGCGACGAACTCCGGGTTGAACTGGCCCCGGTAGAGGCCGGAGTAGACGCTGTTGGTGGCGCTGCTCATGGAATAGGAGGCCTCGGCGGCGGCATTGAAGCGGTCCAGCAGGCCGCGCAGTGTGCCCAGGTGCCGGGGCGTCTCCCCCGCGCTGTCGATGAGGATGACGAACTCCCGCAGCACCGCGCCGTGCGCGTCGTTGACGTCCGTGAAGTGGGGGTTGGCGACGAACGCCGCGAGCGCCGGACGGATGGCGTCGCGCAGTGGGGCGCCGTAACTGCCCACCGTGCCTGACTGGTAGAACTGCACGTAGTAGCCCGCGCGCAGGAACAGGATGAGCTGGAGGGTCTGCGCGGAGTTGTCGCCCACGTACTGCTGAGCGCTCACGGTGAGAGCGTTGGCGATGGTGGCCATCTTGCTCTCGCTGAAGATCTGCCCGGACTGGGGGGCCGTCACGGAGAACAGCGAGTTGAGGCAGGCCTCCGTGGCGCCCTTCACCCGCGAGACAAGCTCGGCGCCACTGGCGGACGCGAAGGCCGCCGGCTCACAGGCCACCAGGGCCCGGGGCGGGGTGACCGGAGCGTGCTTCTGTCGCACGGGCTCGGGGGCGAGCTCCGGCTCGCGCTCGTCGGGCTGGATGCGTTGCCGGGGATGTTCCAGCCCGTGGACCGCCTGGGAAGACCCGGCGGGTGGGGGCGCCCCGGCGCGAGCGAGCGCGCTCGTCGCGCAGAGCATGAGCCCGACAGCGAAGACGATGACGGAACCGCGCATGGACGCATGCTCCTGGTGGGAGGGACTGTGACCTGACTGGCAATGAATTAGCAGTCAGGTCTGACAGTCCTGCGCGCCGCGGATTCCTAACCTGGAGGCGGGGCGTTCAAAGCCAGCGTGGCGCGGCCCCGGCGTTGCTCGCGCACCCAGGCCTTGGAGGCGTGGAGCTTCCGCAGCGCGCCCCGCAGCGAGGGCTGCTGGCTGGCCATGAGCAGCAGGTAGCTCCACACGGAGCTGCCCCGGCGGTTCAGCAGCGCGTAGGCGAACTGCGTCGCGTCCTGGCTCACATAGCTGGGGACGTTCTCGAACCACTGGGAGCTGCTGCGCGCCGCCAGCTGGATGGCGAGCAGGGCCGCCCTGCGCTCCTCGTCATACGCCTCCAGCGCGGCGGGCAGGTCGTCCGGATGGGCCCGCAGCTGCCGCGCCAGCCCGATGGCGTCCTGCATGGCCAGCTTCGTTCCGGAGCCGATGGAGAAGTGCGTGGTGTGCGCGGCGTCCCCCATGAGCACGATGTTGTCGTGGTACCAGCGCTCGTTGGTGATGCGCTTGAAGTTGAGCCAGGGCGCCCGGCCCATGCCCTTCAGCTGGTTGAACAGCGCCCGGCCTCGCAGCTGGTGGTGGAAGATGCCCTCCAGCTTCCGGAGCGTCTCGTCCGGACCCAGCGTGTCGAAGCCCAGCGCCTTCCAGGTCTCCTCCTGGCACTCCACGATGCAGGTGCTCGTCTCGTCGTTGAAGCGGTAGCCGTGGAACCAGAGCCAACCGGCGGGCGTCTCCTCGAACGCGAAGGTGAAGGCGTCGAAGACCTTGTTGGTGCCCAGCCAGATGTACTTGTTGCGGCCCTCCTCCACGTGCGTCTGGAAGTGGTGGACGTGACGCTGGCGCAGCCGGCTGTTGACGCCGTCACAGGCGACGATGAGGTCCGCGTCCTCGAACGCGGAGACGTCCGTGACGTCCTGCTCGAAGCGCACGTCCACGCCCAGGCCCCTCGCCCGCCGGATGAGGATGTCCAGGAGCCGGTCGCGCCCCAGCGCGAACCCGTAGCCTCCAATGTGCGTCGCGTTCTGGCCCCGCAGGTGCACCTCCTGCGTGTCCCAGCGCGCCGCGGACTCCGCGATGCGCCGCGCGCTCAGCGGGTCGTTCCGGTAGAGGTCATCCAGCAGGTCATCCCAGAACACGACGCCCCAGCCGTACGTCACGCCCGAGGGGTTGCGCTCGACGACGGTGACCTCGTGCTTCGGGTTGGACAGCTTGGCCAGAATCGAGAAGTAGAGCCCGGCCGGGCCTCCGCCAACACAGACCATCTTCATCACATCCCCCCAAAGCTCGCGAAAGGTCCGGATGCTACCGGCCCGTCCCGTGGACAGGGCTTGGCCGGAAGCGCTGTCTGCCTGGTGGGTTTTGGAAGGAATGGTCAGACGAGTTTCCGCCAGCTGACAAATGCTTGCATGGGAGGGGGCCTTTTGGGCAGGCCTTGCTGGCAAGGACTGGTCAATTCCTCCCGGCCTGTGTGAGGCTGGGAATCCAAATGCAAACGGAAACGTCGGGCCGCCAGGGGGAGTCGGGCCAGGCCGCCGTGGAGTCCGCGCTGGTGGTGCCCTTGATGGTGTTCCTCATCCTGGGCACCCTCCAGTTGACCACCCTGCACCATGCAAGGCTGATGACCGAGTACGCCGCCTACCGCGCGGTCCGGACCGGCATCGTCAATCATGGCAACTGCCCGACCATGGAGCGCGCCGCGTACATGGCGCTCGTGCCGACGCTGGGGCCACCCAGGACCGGGGGGCGAGGGCGGGCGGACACGCTCGTCAATGCCATGGATGTCCATGACGCCTATACGCTCTGGCACCCGGACGTGAACCAGTACTTTCCCGGCTCGCCCCTGAAGCGGGTGCTCGTGGAGGTCCTGAACCCGGAGCCCGGCAAGCTCAATGGACTCTTTTCCACCTATGGCTCGCACCTGGGGGGAAAGGAGATCGACTTCGATGACTACCGCGACGCCACCGTCATCGAGGCCAACCTGCTGTCGGTGCGCGTGACGTACTTCTATGAGCTGCGCATCCCGTTCGCGAACTGGCAATTGCACAGCTTCTACATGGGGCGCGAAGTGCTGGGGCAGTTGAAGGGCGTCGGCTTCCTCACCCAGAAGGCTCCTGGCGGCGGGTCGGCCTCTCAGTACCTGGAACAGGACGGGGCCAGCCGTGGGAATGCCTATTTCAAGGAGTTGGCCAGACTCGCCGGGGCGCAGACGTATGCGATTCCCATCGTGGCCACCTCCACCATGCGCATGCAGTCCAACCTCATCCAGGGCGCCTGGGGCCCCGGCGCCTGCCCGGCGGGCTAGGGAGCACGCAATGTTTGGCATGGTCAGGCGGCTGCGCCGGGACGAGCGGGGACAGGCCCTGGTGCTGGGGGCCGTGTGCATGCTGGTGGTGGCCGTGGCGGTGATGTCGTCCGTCAGCATCGGGCACGGTGTGTATGAGAAGATGAAGCTCCAGGACGCGGCGGACGCGCAGGCCTACTCCCTCGCGGTGAAGGAGGCCCGCGCGTACAACTTCCTGGCCTACACCAACCGCGCGATGGTCGTTCACTACAGCGCCATGCTCACGGTGATGTCCTACGTGAGCCACGCGGTGTACCTGGACCGGACCATTGGCGCCGCGGCGAAGTACTTGAAAGTCCTTCCAGGCATCGGACCGGTGTTCGCCGCCATCTCCGCGATGATCAAGGCGTGGGTGAAGACGGTGGAGGAGCTTGTCCCGACACTGGTGCGGGTCCTCACGGAGTTGAACGTCTCCCTCTGGATCAGCCAGGAGGCCATGCTGTCCGCCACGCTGTATGACCTCTACAGCGACGCGGCTCGCGACAAGAGCATCCACCTGACGGACCCACGGGCGGAGGTGGAGCCCTCCATGGACGACAATGATCCCTTCCGGGACGTGCCCCTGCCCGCGCTGTACTCGGACCCCGGGACCCTCAATCACTCCAACGGCAAGAACTTCCTCCACGTGCTGGACGACGGCCCCCGCAGCTCCAGCCCCTGGATGGGGGCGGACCCCACGGGCATGGCGACGCGCGGGCGGCTGCTCAATCGCAACCAGAACCGGCTGTCGGACGCGGACATGGCCAAGTACCGCCTGCTCATGGGCAGCATGGCCAACGCGGTGAGAAGGAACTGGACCGCCCAGGGCGAGGGCCCGGTGCTCATCGGGCGCAGGTGGAACCTGCGCCTGTGCCTCATCGTGGGGGAGCTGCGCGTGGAGAAGACCGCCGACAGCCAGATCAAGAGCTTCGCCGAGCAATTCGAAGGCAACCGCAATGATCAGCTCTTCGCGTCGGACGACATCAAGATGGAGGTGCGCCCCGGCTGCGGGCTGGGCTTCCTGGATTGGTCCACCGTCTTCGAGCTGCGCTTCCGGGTCGCGGCGGACGCACGCGGCGGCTTCCATCAGGAGTATGGCAACCAGAAGGTGTCCGCCCACCATCCATGGAAGGGCATCACGCCGTTCGTCACCTCCGACACCAGCTTCTTCAATCCCTGGAAGAACCACTTCGGCTACCCCTGCAACATGGTGGTGCTGAGCAAGGACATGGGGGCGATGCGTGGAAATGGCGGGGACGAGAGCGACAAGGAGGTCTTCCAATTGGAGAACCTCAGCCGGAACTCCTTCATGCGCACGCGGGGATCCGGGAAGTACAACAGCGACCTCGCGCAGAACGGGCCCTACGGGCCGCGCACGACCAACATGCAGGAGGGCATCCAGGAGTCCCTGCTGGACATGACGTGGCGGTACGTCGGCGGCAAGCAGGACACCTTCGCCGAAGAGTTTCGCGCGAGGACGGGCGGGATGATGGCCATGTCGGTGGGGCGCGCCATCTACCACCGGCCGGGGCAATGGCAGGAGGAGCCCAACTTCTTCAACCCCCTCTGGACCGCCCGCCTCGCGCCCATCCAGACGCACTGGGATGAGCAGCACCTGCGATTCCTGATTCCCACCTACCGGGACGCGAACTGGCTGTTCAACGGCCTGACGTACTGAGGAGGGGCACCGCGATGGCGAAGCGTTCCGTCACCTGGAGCCGGCGCGGCTCCTCCACGGTGGAGCTGGCGCTGCTGGCGCCCCTCTTCGTGGCGCTCCTGCTGTGGGTGAACTACTTCTGGGAGGTCCAGCGCGCGCGCCTCAAGTCCGTGGAGCTGGCGCGCTTCATCGCCTTCGAGCGCGTCGCGCGGTCGGACCTGTCAGGCATCACGAGCGACGCGCTGAAGCGCTACCGGGACCTGGATGGCGCCACGAAGGACGGCGAGCTGGGCAGCGCCTCCCGCAACGAGGTGACCTTCACGGCGTCACTGGCGGACGCGGACGCGCCCTTGAAGCGCGTGGGCCTGGCGGACGTCGCGGGGGCGGCGGGTGCATCCGGGTCGGTGGGGGCGACGCTCGCGGCCCTGGGCAGCACGCCGGAGCAGATGGCCCGGCGGATGGGGTTGGACACCCGCGTCGGCGCGGCCCAGGTGGACGTGCAGGTCCGCCTGGTGAACCACATCATCCCCAAGGCCATTGGCCTCTACACCACGGGCTTCGACGACTCGCGGTTGGACCTGGTCTTCCGTGAGCAGTTCTACGTCTACCACGACACCTGGAGGGCCTGGCGCCCCGGGGACGCGCCGTCCCAGACCTACCCGCGCGTGGAGCAGCTGACGCGAGACCGCGTCCAGCCCATCGTCTACGCCGGCGCCGCGGATTCGGGCATGGTCAACGCCATCAGCAACGCGTTGCAGGTCCTGCGGCTCGACTCGCCCTTCGACGCGAACTACATCCGCGACTCCATCCGGCTGCGGCATGTCGAGGCGTACGGCGTGCCCACCGTCACCGCCACCCGGATGATGCCGGGGGAGCTATTGGAGGCGGCGTACTGGCTGGATGACACGAACTGGTGTCTCGGTTCCTGCGAGCCCCGGGCCGTCCAGGCGAAGCGCGGCTTCGACCAGGCCAACAATTATGGCGACAACTTCCCCATGCGCGCCTACCGCTGCCGGGGGCCGTACTTCCAGGGCGCGAAGACGTCCGGCATGCCCGAGGCCCTGTACGTGAAGAACGGGGACACCGGTTACTTCAACACGGGGTCGGATGCCTGCACTGGCTTCCAGAGCCCGGATGACGACACGTGAGCGCAAGGGCGCGCTCGGGAGGTTCCACGATGGATGGCTGGATGCACAGGAGCTACCGCTGGTTGCGCAGGCCGCGCTCTCGCGGGCAGGCCGCGGCGGAGTTCACCCTGTTGCTGATGGTGCTGCTGTTCGGAACGCTGGCCATCACCACGTTCGCGCCGGACATGTTCGCGGCGATGACCATCTACGTCCGGGGCTACTACTGCGTGCTGGGCTATCCGTTCGGCTGAGCGCTGGACCGCGGGCGACCAGGAATCCATTCCGTGACCGTATGAAGGGATGGTGGGTCCCTGACAGGGGCAGGGCGCGGGCCGGCGTCCGGAATCCCCCTGGAGAAGAACATGCCGCGTCGCCATGCGTTCCTACTGTTCGCCCTGAGCGCGGTGCTCGCGCTGGGCACCGGCTGTCCCGACAAGAACCCACCGCCCGCGGGGGACGCGGGCGTGGAGGTGCCTGACGCGGGCACCGACGCCAGCGTGGAGCTCCCGGACGCCAGCGTGCCGGATGCCAGCGTGCCGGACGCCAGCGTGCCGGACGCCAGCGTCGCCTGTGCGCCGCCCGAGAACCCAGGAGCCCCCTGGAACAGCCGCTGTGATTCTCCGCCAGCGGCCGACCTGTGCGCCTCGCTGGTGCTGCCGGAAGCAGGCCCGGTGCCCTCCGCCGAGAACTGGTGTCAGGAATCCGCTCAGCGGCTGTGCGCGACCGGAGTGGACGCCGGCACGGTGGAGGCCTCGGCCGAGGCCGGGTGTGTCGAGCGGGAGCGGCTGAACTGCGAGGGCCGCTTCCCGCGGGTGAACCGGAACGCGGGGTTCCTCACCTACTGGTCCCAGGCCGCGTCCGCGTGCCTCACGGGGGGACTGGATCCCTCCTCCACGGTGTGCGGCTGCGCGTTCGTGCGCTCCTCCGTGGGCGGGGCCTGTGGCAGGGATGTGGACTGCCGCGCGGGCTACTGCCTCAAGGATTCAAGCGACGCGGGCGTCTGCGTCGCGTGTCCGGAGAAGCGCCCCGTGGGCATGGCCTGCGGCGAGCCGGGGGCCGTGCCGTGTGACGGCCACGGCTACTGCTCGCAGGGGTGCTGCGTGCCGCGACCCAACCCGGGAGAGGCGTGCAGGATTGGCCTCATCGAGCCCAAGCCCTGTGACACGGCGACGTCGTCCCATTGCGATACGGCCATCGAGGACATGTCGGGCAAGGGCACCTGCAGGGCGTACCGGACGCTGGGGGAGACGTGTGGGCAGGTCCCCACCTACCCCTGCTCCTCCCTGCCCCCCGGTGCCTGCAACTATGGGGCGTGTGAGTCCGGCCTGACGTGCACATCCATCAGCCCCGACGCCTCCGTTGCCCGGCAGTGCGAACCCGACGGTGTGCGCTGCGACGCCAACCTCAAGGGCTGCGGCCCCGGACAGATCTGCACCAGCCCCAGGGGCCTGTGCATCGAGCCCGCCTCGCTCGTCGAAGGGGAGGCCTGCGGTGGCCCCGGCCAGTGCGCGGAGGGCCTGCTGTGCGACAAGCCGGACGCGGGCAGCGGCACCTCCGGGGTGTGCATCACCGCGAGCCCGGGCGAGTGCCGCTACGACGTGGAGTGCCCCTGGGCCCAGCGTTGCACGGACGGGCACTGCACCGAGGGCAAGGCCCTGGGAGAGGCCTGTGACGCGCCTCTGGCCTGCGCGAAGTACCTCATCTGCGCGCGCGGAGAGAACGGGGGCACCTGCGCCCGGGAGCCGCGCCTGGGAGAGCGCTGCGTCTTCCCCTCGGCTGACGGGGGCTTCCCCCAGTGGAACTCCCCCTGCATCGAGGGGCGCTGCGACAGCACGACGGAGCGCTGCCAGTAGCCCCGCGCGGGGCGTCGCGTGTGCAACAGTGTGCGCCGCCCCTGGGGTTCAGGGGCGGGCAGGTCCGGCGATAGACCATCGCATCCGGCCCTGCGGGGGATTAAGCCTGGGGACCCGGCTCCCCGGGTGGGGGACCCTCCAGGACTTCATGCCCAGCTCGAATCGTCACGACCCCGCGCCATCCCCTTCGTTGAGCGCGGTGGGACGCGCGCTCCCTCCGCACTACGCCAGCCAGGAGCAGCTCATCGCGGCGCTGCGCGACCTGTGGGCGACGAAGCACTTCAACCTGGAGCGGCTGGAGGACCTGCACCGCAACGTGCAGGTGGGCGGCCGGCACCTGGCGCTGCCGCTGGAGGAGTATCCGTCGCTCGCGACGTTCCAGCAGCGCAACGACGCGTGGATCCGCGTGGCCACGCAGCTGTCGGAACAGGTGGCGCGCGAGGCGCTGTCGCGCGCGGGGCTCACGCCGAAGGACGTGGACCACGTCTTCTTCGTCACCGTGACGGGCATCGCCACGCCCAGCGTGGACGCGCGCCTGGTCAACCGGATGGGCTTGCGTGAGGACGTGAAGCGCACGCCCATCTTCGGCCTGGGCTGCGTGGCGGGCGCGGCGGGGCTGGCGCGCGCGTCGGACTACCTGCGCGCGTTCCCCAAGCAGACGGCGCTGCTCATCGCCACGGAGCTGTGCTCGCTCACGCTCCAGCGCGAGGACCTGTCCATCCCCAACATCATCGCCTCCGGCCTCTTCGGAGACGGCGCGGCGTGCGTGGTGCTGCGGGGCGCGGAGGCAGCAGGCACAGGGCCGCGCGTGGTGGGCTCGCGGTCGGTGTTCTATCCAGACACCGAGCGGGTGATGGGCTGGGACGTCGTGGACACGGGCTTCAAGGTCGTGCTGTCCGCGAAGGTGCCGCAGCTGGTGAAGGAGCACATCCGCGGCAACGTGGACGGCTTCCTCGCGGAGCATGGCCTTGCGCGCAAGGACGTGAAGCACTGGGTGGCGCACACCGGCGGCCCCAAGGTGCTGGAGGGCTTCGAGTCCGCGCTGGAATTGGAAGCAGGCGCGCTGGAGCGCTCGTGGAGGTCGCTCAAGCAGGTGGGCAACCTGTCCAGCGCGTCGGTGCTCTTCGTGCTGGGCGAGACGCTGGAGGAGGCGGACGTGAAGCCCGGCGACTGGGGTGTGGTGATGGCCATGGGTCCGGGCTTCTGCGCGGAGATGGTGCTGGTGCGATGGTGACCGGCACCCAGGCGCTGTTCGCGGGCTTCATGGGGCTGCTCGTCGCGGAGCGGCTGCTGGAGCTGGTGCTCTCCAAGCGCAACGCGGAGCGGGCCTTCGCGCGCGGCGGCGTGGAGACAGGGCAGGGGCACTACCGGTTCATGGTGGTGTTCCACACGCTGTTCCTCGTCGCGTGCGTGGCGGAGGTGTTCGGCCTGCAGCGGCCCTTCTGGGGCGCGTGGAGCTGGGCGGCGCTCGCGGGCGCGGGGGTGGCGCAGGGCCTGCGGTACTGGGCCATCGGGACGCTGGGGGACCGGTGGAACTCGCGCATCATCGTGGTGCCGGGGCTGGCGCCGGTGACGGGCGGGCCGTACCGGTTCCTGCGGCATCCGAACTACGTGGCGGTGGTGCTGGAGCTGTTGTGCGTGCCGCTCATCCACGGGGCGTGGGTGACGGCGGTCGTGTTCACGGTGGGCAACGCGGCGCTCCTCTACGTGCGCATCCGCGCGGAGGAGGCGGCGCTCGGGGCGATGTACTCCGAGGCCTTCGCCCACCGTCCCCGCTTCATTCCGGAGGTTCGCCGTGGCTGACATCGTGACGGAGGCGGTGGCGGAGATCCGCCGCATCGCCCTGGAGGAGCTGGAGGTCGAGGGCACGGTGGAGCCCGCGCACGACCTCCTGCGCGACCTGCACCTGGACAGCCTGGGGCTGACGGTGCTGGCGGTGGGGCTGGAGAACCGCTTCCAGGTGATGTTGTCGGAGGAGGACGCGCAGGGCGTGCGCACGGTGGAGGACCTGGCGCGGCTGGTGGCGGCGCGGGTCCAGGCCACGAAGCCGGACGTGGAGGCGCACCCGTGAAGGGGCCGGCCCTGCCGGCGCTGAAGCACGCCACGGTGAACGCGATGCTGAAGGCGACGTCGCACACGTCGCTGGGGCTGGTGTTCGTGGACGCCGCGGAGCACGAGACGTCCCTGCCGTGGGCGCAGGTGTACCGGCGTGCGAGGCGCGCGGCGGGAGGCCTGGCGCGGCTGGGCGTGCGTCCGGGAGACCGGGTGGCGTTGCTCCTGCCCACGTCGCCCGCGTTCATGGATGCGTTCTTCGGCGTGCTCCTGGCGGGCGCGGTGCCGGTGCCGCTGTATCCGCCGGTGCGGCTGGGACGGCTGGACGAGTACCACCGCTCCACGGCGCGCATGCTCCAGCTGACGGGCGCGGTGGCGGTGCTGACGGACACGCGCGTGCGGCTCCTGCTGGGGCCGAGCATGGAGCAGGCGCGGCCGAGGCTGGGCTGTCACACGGTGGACGCGGTGATGCACGGCGACGAGGACCTGGAGGTGGAGGTGGGGCCCGACGCGCTGGGGCTCATCCAGTTCTCCTCGGGTTCCACGGTGGAGCCGAAGCCGGTGGCGCTGACGCACGGGGCGCTGGTGGCGCAGGTGGCGGCGCTGGAGGCGGCGATGCCGGTGGCTCCGGGCGTGACGCCGGTGGGCGTGAGCTGGCTGCCGCTGTACCACGACATGGGGCTCATCGGCTGTGTCATCTCGGCGCTGTACTACCCGGGCAGCCTGGTGCTGATTCCGCCGGAGACGTTCCTGGTGAAGCCGGCGCTGTGGCTGCGAGCGCTGTCGCGGCACCGGGGCTTCGTGTCTCCCGCGCCGAACTTCGCCTATGGGTTGTGCTTGAAGCGGGTGAAGGACGCGGACCTGCAGGGCGTGGACCTGTCCGGGTGGCTGCACGCGCTCAACGGCGCGGAGCCGGTGTCCGCGGACACGCTGCGCCGCTTCGCGGAGCGGTTCGAGAAGTGGGGCTTCTCCGCTCGGGCGCTGCGGCCGGTGTATGGCCTGTCGGAGGCGTCGCTGGCGGTGACGTTCCCGCCCGCGGGCCGGGGGCCGCGCGAGCTGGGCGTGGATCCGGACGTGCTGGCGCGCGAGGGCCAGGCGCGTGAGGGGAGGCGGACGCTGGTGAGCGTGGGCGCGCCGGTGGCGGGCTTCGAAGTCCAGGTGCGCGGCGAGGACGGCACGGAGCTGCCGGAGCGCCGGGTGGGGCGCGTGTTCGCGAAGGGGCCGTCGTTGATGCGCGGCTACTTCGAGGACGCGGAAGGAACGGCGCGGGCGCTGGTGGGGGAGGGATGGCTGGACACGGGAGACCTGGGCTTCAGCGCGGACGGGGAGCTGTACCTGACGGGCCGCGCGAAGGACCTGGTCATCATCCGGGGCGCGAACCACGCGCCGCAGGCCTTCGAGGATCCGCTGCTCAAGGTGGACGGCGTGCGCACGGGCTGCGCGGTGGCGCTGGGCTTCACGCCCGAGGGCAGCGAGGACGAAGCGCTGCTCATCCTGGCCGAGCGCGCGGAGCGGGGCGCGGACGTGGCATCGGTGGAGGCGGACATCCGCGCGGCGGTGGTGGACGCGACGGGCGTGCAGCCGCACACGGTGAAGCTGCTGGAGCCGGGCACGCTGCCGCGCACGTCCAGCGGCAAGCTGCGAAGGAGCGAGGCGCTGCGGCGCTACCTCTCCGGAGAGCTGACGGCGCCGAAGAAGGTGGGGGCGGTGGGGCTCGCGGTGGAGATGGCCAAGAGCGCGCTGGCGATGGTGCGCGCGGAGCACGACTCGTGACGTGGCAGGACGCGTGAAGCAGCACGACGTGGTCGTGGTCGGAGGAGGCCCGGCCGGGCTCGCGGTGGCCATCACGGCGGCCAGGCGCGGGCTGGACACGGTGGTGCTGGAGCGCGCGTCCACGCCGGTGGACAAGGCGTGTGGTGAAGGGCTGATGCCCTCCGGCCTCGCGGCGCTGGAACGGCTGGGCGCGCTCGCGCACCTGGACCGGAGCGACAGCTCTCCGTTCGTGGGCATCCGCTACGTGCAGGAGGACGGCAGCACGGCGGAAGGGAAACTCCCCGCGCCCGGTGGGCTCGGTGTCCGCAGGCTTGCGCTGTCCAACGCATTGGCGACCCGTGCGCGCGAGGTGGGCGTGGACCTGCGCGAACACACGCACGTCGTGTCGCACGTCCGCACGCCGGACGGCGTGACGCTGGAGACGCCCGTGGGCCGCGTATCCGCGCGCTTCCTCGTCGCGGCGGATGGCCTGAACTCACCGCTGCGCAAGGCTGAAGGCCTGGACGTGGAGCGGGACGCGCCCCGGCGCTACGGACTGCGGCGCCACTTCCGGCGCGTGCCGTGGACGCCGTACGTGGAGGTGCACTTCGCCTCCGGCGTCGAAGCGTACGTGACACCCGCGGGCGCGGAGCGCGTGGGCATCGCGTTCCTGTGGGAGGACGGCACCGTGGAGGGCCGCGTGGGCTTCGACGCGCTGCTGGAGCGCTTCCCTCGGCTGGCGGAACAGCTCACCGGCGTGGAGCCGGACTCCCATCCACGCGGCGCGGGTCCCCTGGCGCGCGTGGCCCGCACGCGCATCGCGGATCGCTTCGCCCTCGTCGGAGACGCCGCGGGCTACGTGGACGCGGTGACGGGCGAAGGGCTCACGCTGGCCTTCGCCTGCGCGGAGTCCCTGGGCGCGGTGCTCCCGGACGCCCTGGCGAAGGGCGCGGGCCGCGACACGCTGCTGCCCTACGAGCGCACCTTCCAGCAGGTGTTCCGCAAGTACGCCTGGACGACGCAGGGCCTGCTGATGCTCGCGCGCCGCCCGCGCCTGCGCAGGCCCGTGGTGCGCCTGCTGGGCCGTGCCCCGTGGCTCTTCGAGCGCATCCTCGCCGCGGTGGTGACATAAGCCGCCTGTCAGCCCCCTGCGCGCTCCCACGTCCGCGCGGCGGCCATCGTCCACGGAGCCGCGCATGCACTGGGTCGTCCAGAACAACCTCTTCAACGAGCAGGGCTTCCACACGTTGCTGGAGGTCCTGGCGCACGGCTCCATCCCGCACACCCTGGTCAAGGTCATCCCGTTCGGAGGAGGCATCGAGCCCGCCGTGCGGCCAGCGGACCCCGTCGTCGTGATGGGCTCCCTGTCGCTGACCCGCTACGCGCACGAGCAGGGCTGGACCCCTGGCGCCTTCATCAACGACCAGTTCGACTTCCGCGTCTGGCGCCAGCACCTGGGCCCGCACCTGCTGAACGCCGACGCCACCGTGCACCGGTTCGCGGACGTGCCGGAGCAGCCGGGGCCCTTCTTCATCCGCCCCTGCCTGGACGACAAGGCCTTCTCCGGCATGCTCACGTCCTGGGACGCGTTCGCCCACTGGCGCGAGCAGGTCCTGAAGCTCGACACGTACGCCACGGTCACCGCCGAAACTCCGGTGGCCGTCAGTGTGCCCAAGCACATCCAGCGCGAGTACCGCATGGTCGTCGTGGACGGCCAGGTCATCACCGGCTCGCTCTACAAGCTGGGCGACCGCGTCGTGGCCTCGTCCCAGGTGGAGCCGGAGGTCCACGCCTTCGCGCAGCGCATGGCGGAGACCTGGGGCCCGGACCGCGCCTACGCGCTGGACGTCTTCATGCACGACGGCGGCCTGTTCATAGGTGAGTTCAACAACCTGAACTCGGCCGGCTTCTATGCCTACGACGTCGGCAAGATGGTGGCCGCCGTGGAGGCCATGCGGTTCTGAGAACGCCGGCTCTTGTTCCAGTGCCGTGTGCCGGGGACACTCGGCCCATGGCATCTGGCCCCGCGGCGTCACGTCCCTGGTTCGCGTTCTCCCTCGACCTGGCCCCGGCCGCGGCGAGCCGGCACCTGCACGGCCTGCCCCCCGTGCCCGACTTCCCGGAGGGCGAGCTCGCCGAGGCGCTGGACGTGGACGTCGTCTACGACGTGCACGTGCCCAACTGGGGCGGCCGGGTCGCACGTCTGGTGGAAGCTCCGGGACACCGGCTGTCCGGGCGCCTGCGCCCCGTGGCCACCGAAGCCTGGCCCGTCCTCGCCCGCCTGGAGACCGCGCTCGCCCTGGCCACCGAGGAGCGCCCGGTGAAGGTGCGCACCGCCTCCGGCACCGTGGTGGAGGCCCACGCCTTCACCCCCGCCGCGCGCAACACCTCCACGCAGGGGCCCGTCAGCGAGGCCTTCCTGATCACCCTCGCCGTCGCCGCCGAGCGCGCCCGCCTGCCTGCCGCCGTCGTCGAAAAACTCCAGGCGGAAGCCCGCATCGTCCACGCCGTCCAGCACGCCAGGTCCGGCATTAAGTGACAGCCGGGTCCCTCCGGACCGAAAAACGCCCTGTCCGCTGAGAAAAAGGGCGGTGTGACGCAACCGGGCGCCGGGTCACGCCGACGATGAGGGACAGGGGCCATCTCCCCGTGCATCACCCCCCCGCCGGCCCCGAGG
>NZ_RAWL01000620.1:0-3761 GCF_003668885.1 Corallococcus sp. AB049A
GCCATGCCCAGGGGTGAATTCCGTCCGCTTTCGCCCTTCCGGCCCCCCCGGATTTGTGGTGTGAACCGCCCCCATGGCGAACACGCGCACTGTGACGGTCATCAACGGCGACGGCATCGGCCCCGAGGTCTCCGCGGCCACCATCCGCGTCCTGGAAGCCCTCAAGGTCCCCCTGGAGTTCGAGTTCAAGGACGCGGGCACGGAGGTCGTGGCCAAGTTCAACACCAACCTCCCGGACGAGACGGTGGAGGCGGTGCTGCGCAGCGGCGTGGCGCTCAAGGGCCCCACCGGCACCGTGGTGGGCCGCGGCCTGCCGTCCGCGAACGTGGGCCTGCGCAAGCGGCTGGACCTGTACTCGTCACTGCGCCCGGTGAAGAGCGTCCCCAACGTCAAGACGCGCTACGAGAACGTGGACCTGGTCGTCGTGCGTGAGAACACCGAGGACCTCTACGCGGGCCTGGAGCACATCGTGGTGCCGGGCGTCGTGGAGGCCATCAAGGTCATCACGGAGAAGGCCTCCACGCGCATCGCGCGCTTCGCCTTCGAGTACGCCAAGAAGAACGGCCGCAAGCGGGTGTCCGCCGTCCACAAGGCGAACATCATGAAGCTGTCCGACGGCCTCTTCCTGGACTGCTGCCGCAAGGTGAGCCGCGAGTACCCGGAGATCACCTTCGATGACGTCATCATCGACAACCTCTGCATGCAGCTGGTGAAGGACCCGACCCGCTTCGACGTGATGGTGATGGAGAACCTCTACGGCGACATCGTCAGCGACCTGTGCGCGGGCATGGTGGGCGGCCTGGGCATGGTGCCGGGCGCCAACATCGGCGAGCGCACCGCCGTCTTCGAGGCCGTGCACGGCACCGCCCCGGACATCGCGGGCAAGGGCATCGCGAACCCCACCGCCCTGATGATGTCCGCGGTGATGATGCTGGAGTGGCTGGACCTGAAGGAAGAGGCCCAGCGCATGGCCAACGCCATCCAGAAGGTCTACGGCGGCGAGTCCAAGGTCCGCACCGGCGACCTGGGCGGCAGCGCCACCACCGCCGAGTTCACCAACGCCATCATCGCCGCGCTGTAGTCCTCAGCCGACGGTGACCTTCCGCACGCCCCGCGCTTCCAGGAGCGCGGGGAGCCGGTCGCGCTGGTCGCCCTGAAGCACCAGCGTGTCGTCCTCCACCACGCCGCCGCAGCCCAGGCCGCCCTTGAGCGCCTTGAGCCACGTGTCCAGCTGCGCGGCGGGCAGCCCCAGCTGCTCCACCACCGTCACCTCCTTGCCGCCCCGGCCCTTGCGCTCCATGCGCACCACGGCGCGCGCGGGGCCCTTGGGCTCGGGTTTCGGCGCCGAGCCTCGGGGCTCCGGCGGAGGTGGCCCGGCGGGCAGCGCGTCCCGCTGCACGGACAGGGCGGCGAAGGGGTTGTTGAAGGGCCCCGGCGGCGGGGCCTCGTCCTTCTTGTCGCGCTTGCCCATGGCGTGTCCCCTCTACGGGTGGGCGTGGCCCTCGTGGCCGGGGGAGCCGGTGCCGCGGGGGCGCGCGGGCGGCAGGGCGCTGAAGCCAGGGGCGTCCGGGTTGCCGCTCGCCAGCACCAGCGCGTAGATGAGCGGCGCGGACGGAGGCACCTCGCGGCCGTTCACCAGCACCAGCGGAGTGCCCTGGATGTTGTAGCGCATGGCGTACTCGACGTCCTGGCGCAGCTTGCCAATGGTCTCCGGCGCCGTCATGCACCCCTCCAGCTGCGGGCGCGCCACGGAGCCGGAGCTGGCGATCTCCATCACCTTGTCCGTGTCCAGGAAGGCCTGCGCGGCGAAGAGCTTCTCACGCAGCTCCCAGAAGTCCTTCGCGCCCTCCAGGCACACCTGCGCCCGGGCCGCGGCGCAGCGCACGCTGAGCGCGTCCGGCCCGCGGTTGGGGATGGCCGGGTTGCACTGGCCATCCAGCGGGAACTGCCGCGCCTCCACGGACAGCATGCCCTTGGGGGCGTGCAGCTTGATGACGGCCAGCTCCTCCACCAGCGACTTGCAGTGGGGGCACTTGCTGTCGGTCCACTCCAGCACCTTCACCGGCGCGTCCGCGGGGCCGAAGAGCGTGCGCGGCGGATAGGCGGCCAGCTTCGGCTGTCCCGCCCGGTACATGGCCAGCGAGTCCGCCAGGAACTGCTTCTGGTCCGGCGGCAGGCTGGCGATGAACCCTTCCAGCGTGGCCGGCGGCGCGGGCGGCGGCGGCGTGGTGCTGGTGCCGCTCTGCGACGGCGTCTGCGCGGAGGCCACCGGCGGCAGGAAGGCGCCGGCCTTGGGCGCGTGCGGCGTGGCCCGGCCGGGCATCAGCATGGCCACGAAGGCGACGGCGGAGATGCCCACGGTCCACTTGAGCGTGTCGCCCCACTCGCCCGCCTGGGGCATGAGGGGCCCGGGCAGACCGCGCCACGCCACGCCCGCGAACGCGAGCACCAGCACATAGGTGCCCAGACACGTGGGGCACACCACGCCCACGCTCGCGCTCACGCTGGCGAAGACGGCGACGGAGACGACGCCCGCGAGCGCCAGCAGGCGCAGACCGCTGGACGCCGGACGCACCGGGCGGCCCGCCTTCGCCCACGCGAGGTACAGCGCGGCGAGGCCCACGGCGGACAGGCCCCACACGAGCCCCAGGCCCGCGATGGGGATGCCCAGCGTGTCGTGCACGGCGCTGGCGAAGTCCGAGTTCCAGACGGTCTCGCAGTTGACGTGCTCGTTGATGCCGCAGCTGGTGGCGCCACCGGCGCGCAGCGTGAGCAGCTCCATCCATTGATAGACGGCGAGCGCACTGGTGAGGAGGCCCAGCACCAGCAGCGCGAGTGCGCCACGGGTGGGAACGGGGGCGGCCGGGGTCGGGGCCTTCTTGCTCATGCGTGCTCCGGAGGCGGGGTCATGAAGACGAGGAGGCGGGCGTTGTCCGGGCCGTCGTTGACGACGCCGTGGTCGATGCCCGCGGGGGCGAAGAGGGTGGAACCGGGGCCATGCGCCGCTTCCTCGTCGCCGATGCGGAAGCGGCAGCTCCCCTCCAGCACGAGGTACACCTTGTCGGACGTGGCATGCCGGTGGGGCTTCTGCGCCTGGCCCGGGGCCAGGCAGTAGACGTCGAGGAAGAAGCGACCGGACTGGAAGACGGTGTGCTTCTGGAGCTTCTCTATAGAGAAGCCCTGGAAGGCCGAAAGCTGCTTCACATCCATCGTGGCATCCGCTCCTTCGCCTCTATATAGCGACGGGCATGGAACCGCTGACGCTGCATTTTGTTCACGAGCGGGTGGGTGCCCGCTTCATTCCGGTGGGGGGCCGCGAAGTCGTGGCCGGGTATGGAGACGTGGGCGCGGAGTATGGCGCGGCGCGTGGCGCCGTTGCACTGCACGATGCGTCCTACCGCGAAATCCTCCGGATAACGGGGGAGGATCGCGCCTCCTTCCTCCACGGCATGGTCACCCAGGAGGTGAAGAACCTCCCGGTGGGCTCGGCCGCCTATGCCGCCTTCATCACGGTGAAGGGCGCCATGGTGGGAGATGCGCGCATCCTCAAGCGGGAGGACGACCTCCTGCTGGACCTGGAGCCCGGGCTGGGCGCCAAGGTGCGGGAGTTCCTGGACAAATACCTCATCTCCGAGGACGCCGAGCTGCACGACGGCACCCCGGACCAGGCCTGGCTCAAGCTGCTCGGCCCCCGGACGGCCCAGGTGCTGGCCGCCGTCACGGGCGGTCCCCCGGAGCCCCCGGCGCCCCTGTCCAGCCGC
>NZ_RAWL01000621.1:0-3710 GCF_003668885.1 Corallococcus sp. AB049A
GGCCGGGCTGCCGGGGCCGCCGCGGCGGGCTTGCGCGCTCCCGGCGGAGGCGGCAGCACTGCGGAGGGGCGCGGCGGCGGCGCGGTCAGCCGCACGGGCCGCTCGATGAGGCCGCGCACGGCCAGCCGCTCCAGGTCCATGACGATGTCGGTGCGTCCGCCGTCGCCCCGGGCCGTCGGCCGCGAGCGCTCCTCGCGCACCCACTTCGCCACCAGGTGGCCGAACTCACCGCGGTGCTTCTCCAGCATGCGCGCGGCGAACTCCGGGGACTGCGCCACGCACGCGCGCGCCAGCCGCTGCACGCCCGCGCTGCGGATGGCGCCGGCCAGCCGGCTGAAGCCGTCGTGCAGGTTGAGCTGCGCGCGCGCGTCCTCCTCCGGCAGCTTGCGCGGCGCATTGGCCGCCACGGACTTGCTCGCGAGCTGGAGCAGATCCGGAGGCAGCGACTCCATCAAACCGTTGAGCTCTTCTTCCGGAAGCCCCGCGAGCGCGGGCCCCAGCACGCGCGCGCCCAGGCGGTCACTCACCGTGAGCAGCTCACGCGTCTGGAGGTTGAGCACGTCCGCGAACTTGAAGCCCGCGGACTGGCCGGCGGCCTCGCGCGACAGCGCCTCCTCCAGCTTCCAGCGGATGATGTCCAGGATCTGCGGGCGCACCTCACGGGTGAGCTTCACGCGCGAGGGAGGCAGGTGGCCGCGCACCGCCTCCGCCATGTTGCCGGGCAGCGCGCGCAGGGTGACCTCCACCAGGGCGCCGCGCTCGCGCTGCAGCAGCGCCGCCAGCCGCTCCGGATCCGCGGTCCACAGCTGGCCGCGCCGGTCCTTCATCAGGCGCTTGAGCTCCTGCACCACCGCGGGCAGGCGCTTCTCTCGCGGAATCTGGAGGATCTCCTGCGCGCGGTGGCGCAGGAGCGCGCCTTCCTCGTCCGGCAGGTGCTCCAGCGCCGACATGCTCTCCTGGCCACCGAAGGTGACCGCGGTGAGCAGCATCATCGTCTGGCGCTTGCTGAGCGAGGTGAAGAAGGAATCCAACGGTCACCTCGCGGGCCCCCAGGTGGCCCGCTGAAGATTGAAGACGGTGTCCCCGGCCTGGAGGACAGAGTCCCGCGGACCACCCCAGGAGGGCCGCGGGGAGCGACGAGCAGGACTACCCCTCGCGACCGCCGCGCGCACGCGCGGGACGGGCCGCCGCGGCGGGGGCACCGCCACCGGAGCCGCCGCGCATGAAGGTCCACGCGGTGACGCCCATCATGGCCAGGATGAGCGCGAACGCGCCGCCGAGGATCATCTTGAAGGTGCTGGCGCTGGCGGCCGTCATGCGCACGCCGAGCACGTCCTGCAGGCGGTTGGTCTCCGTGGTCTCCGCCGTGGGGGCCATGGCCTCCGTCATCAGCACGGTGACGGCCTCCGGCTTGAGCTCCGCCACGGAGCTGGCGACGAACTGCTTCACCGCGTCCACCGAGACAGGGGGCTTGCCGCCCTCGACCGCGCGGTACTTGATGAACACGGAGGCCGACGGCATCGGCTTGTTCTCCGGCTGCGACAGGTCGTTGTTCTCCGGCACCATCACGATGGCGCGCGCTTCCAGCACGCCGTCGATCTGGTTGAGCGCGTTGGAGACCTCACCCGCCATGGCCTTGAGGAGCATGGCGCGCTCCTCCGTGGCGGTGGGCACCATGCTGCCCTTGGCGAAGTGGGACAGGCCCTTCTCCACCGGACGCGGCAGCGAGTTGCGCTTCAGGAGCTCCGCGGCCTGCGCGGCGTCGCCCTTGGGGACGACGATGGTGAAGCGCACTTCGTTGCCACCCTCCGCCTTCTCCTTCGTGGCTTTGATGCCGTTCTTGCTGAGCAGGACGTAGATTTCGTTGGCGTCCGCCTCCGTCAGCTCGTGCTGCAGCTCGATGGTGCAGCCGGTGAGGAACAGCAGGGCGAGGAGCGGGGCGGCGAAGACGGGCGTTCGGCGAGTCATGGGCGCGCTTAGCTTAACAGGGCCCTTGCAAAACGCGGAAGGGCGCCCCCTCCCGACGTTGGGAGGGACCGCCCTTCACATGCCGCCATGGCCCGGCGGGTGGGACTTCAGACCTGCGTCTTGACGACGTCCTTCAGGCCGCTGGTGGCCTTCTCGACGACCTTCGACGTGAGGTCCAACTCCTGCGAGTACTTGTACATGGACGCCTGGAGGCCAAGCAGCTCGGCGTTGGACATGTTCTTGCCGGAGGAGGCCTCCTTGATGAGCTTGTCCATGCTGACCTGACCCTTCTCCAGACCGGAGACGAGGTCGGAGACCATGCCGCCCGACTTGGTCGTCTTCGAGGCTTCGGCCTTCGCGTCCACGGGCTCGGCGCCCTTGGCGGTGGCGGGCTGCTGGGCGGCGCCGCTCACCTTGTTCAGGTTGGCCTTCTCCGCCTTGTTGACGGTCTCCACCTGGCGGACGGTGTCCACCTTCTGGGTGGCCTGCGCGGCCTGGGCCTTGTTCACGTTCTGGGCGGCGTCCACCTGGCCGGCGCCCTGCGCCTTGTCAGCGAGAACTCCGTCGAACTTCGACGCGCCCGTCTTCTGAGTCTGCTGCGCGCCCTGGTCCTGCAGCTTTTGCTGCGCTACCTGTCCCGCGGAGATGCCGCTCATCGGAGCCGCCATGTGACACCCTCCTTGCATCCGTCGAGGGGGGAGGGAGTTCCTCCTCCTCGTTCAAGAGTTCCTTGAGCCGGTCAATGGCGCGCGCATGAAGCCGCGACGCCCAGCTCTTCGACTGCCCGATCTCCGCCCCTGCTTCTTCCAGCGTACGTCCCTGGAAGTAATAGCCCTGCAGGAGCTTGCGCTCTTTCTCCGGAAGCTTCTCGATGGCCGAGCGCACCCGGTTCTTCAACTGCTCCATCTCCAGGCGCTGATCCGCCGGGAGCGATTCATCCACGTAGCCCGCCGCCTCCGCCCCTTCCGCCCCCGCCGCGAACACCGCCGCGAGGCCCGCCACGGCATCCGAGATGTCTCCAATATCATCGTCAAATGACGACCCGCGGTTGCTTGCGCCCTGCTCGCGGTCCGCCAGATTTCCCAGATACGCCGTCGCGCGCTCGCCTTGATAGGCGGTGCGGGCGTCGGAGCCGCGCAGGACGCCCATCTTCCTCAAGCCGTCGAAGATGGCGCCCTTGATGCGGTAGTGGGCAAAGGTAAGGAAGTTGGCGCCGACCTTGGGGTCGAAGCGCTCGGCGGCTTCCAGGAGGCCGATCTGCCCATAGGCCAGCAGTTCATCCAGCTCCAGCTGGGCATTGAACTGCTTGCGCACGGTGGCCGCGAGCGACCGCACGTACGGGCCGTACTTCTCCAGGATGACCTTCCTGTCTTCACCCAGAGGCAAGCGGCGCGCTCACTCGGCCTTGGACCACAGCCGCTCGAGAACCTGGTTCAGCCGGGGATCATCCTGCAGCGCCCCGGCGATGCGGCCCGTGAGGGCAGCGGACTTCATGTTCAGCTTCTCCTGGAGGACTTCCGCGACCAGGGCCTTCGTCGCCTCCTCCTTGCTCTTGAAGCCCCCGTTCTTCAGCCGCTTGGCGATGGCGAGCGCCTGCGCCGCGATCGGATCCGTGGCCTGGGGGCCCTGGACGTTGCTGGAGCCTACCAGACCCGAAGGCCCGACGAGCGATTCCGTGCGATCCACCTTGCCGCCAAAGGACGCGCCAGAGGCACCCGACGGACCGGACGCCCCCTTCACGC
>NZ_RAWL01000622.1:0-3708 GCF_003668885.1 Corallococcus sp. AB049A
GGCCCACCCTTCGGCTCCTCCAATGCCGCCAGTGCGTGCACGTTGTCGGGCAGCGCGTCCATCACCGCGCGCAGGGTCGTGCTGCGGCCCGTGCTGGAGGCTCCCGTGAGCAGCACCACCTGACCGTTGAACAGCGACGGGTCCAGGCGGTTGAAGAGCCCCTTCAGGAACGTCGCCGCTTCGGTGGAGAGCCGCAGGCTGGAGATGCTCGGGTATGCTTGGCGCTCCTCCCGGTCCCTCGCCAGCGCCGTGGTCCAGGTGCCCAGCTCGGTGTCCCGGAAGGACACGCGGAACTCGATGTCCGGATCCGCCGCGCCCGCCGGGAAGACCGCACGGCCTCGGTCCGGCATCACCGGATCCGCTCCCCGCTTCGCGTACTCCGCCAGCGCCTTCCCCAGCGGCCGGTACAGTTCGTACGCCATGGGCTGACGCACCGGGACCCGCTCCGTGCCCAGCAGCCCCACCCGGTCCGGCGAGTCCTTCTGGATGAAGAACAGCGTGATGCCCGCGTTGATCACCCTCTCGCCCGTGGCCGCGTCGGATCCGTCCTCGTCCTCGGCCGTCTCCGTGTCGTCCGCCCCCCAGACGGAGAACATCGCCGCGCCCGTCCTGCCCGCGACGTCGAAGAGGGCCGCCGCCAGCGCTTCCGGCGTCCTTGGCTGAGCCGCCGCTCCGGCCGGCGCCCGACCCGCCTCCCCCAGCTTCTGGAGCAGGCTGGCGAACACGGCTTCCGGCGTGGCCGGGACTTCGGACCTCGGGCTCGGCGTCGTCATGGGCGCCGACCATGGCATGGCCCCTCGCGGCCCGGCCACGGGGGAAACAGGCCCCCGGGAGGCCCTCTCCCCCCGGGAAACCGGGCCGGCTGCCAGCCTGCCTTGAGAATGGGCGAGGAAGCACCACGGTAGGGGCTCCCCTCCAGCAGGCGCTTGGGTAACATCGCTTGATGTTCAGGCGTCTCACCAACGCGCTGCGACGGCTGTGGCTCCGCCCCTCCGCAAGCAGCCCCCCGGACCGGCAGAGCCTGCCCGGCGGTACCGAAGCAGCCGCCGCGCCCCGGCGCTCGCGCGCGTCGGTCGCGGAGGAGCCTTCGCCCGCCGCCCGGCATGGCACCAGCCGTCCCCGCCGTCCGGCCGCGCGCATCGTCGCGCACGGGGCCGCCCCGCACGCCGGCAACCGCAAGAAGTCCCGCCGCGCCGCCGCCACGCAGACCCGCTTCTACGACCTGCACGACGACTTCCGCGCCCCCAACCGCTGGGAACCCGGTGACCCGCTGGACCTGGAGGACAAGGAGGTGGGCGACGTGTGGATGTTCACCGCCGGGCGCCCCGTGGACCCGCCCGGCCCGCTCCACATCCCCAACGAGGCGAGGGCCACCCCGCTCGACTTCAGCCTCGCGGGCGCGGGCCTCACCCCCGTGGTGCACCCGCGCGTCGCCGCCGTGTTCGCGCGCCTGGCGCCCGAGGACGTGCAGCTCATCCCCGTGAACATCGAGGGCCAGCCGAAGCCGTACTTCCTCGTCGTCGCCACGCGCCTCATCCGCTGCGTGGACGAGGCCGCCTGCCTGGAGATCCACCGCTACGGCCCCGGCGACGGCGTCCCCGCGCGCGAGGGCCAGTACCGCTCCGTGCGGGGCCTGAGAATCGACCCCGACCAGGTGGGCCGCGCCCGCGTGTTCCGCCCCTGGGGCTGGCCCGTCACCCTCGTCGTCTCCGAGGCCGTGAAGGAGGCCCTGGAGAAGGAGGGCGTCACCGGCGCGCGCTTCACGCCCGTGACGGACACCCGGCACTGACGCCGGCTCCGGAGGCTCCGGAGCCTGGGCGCTACTCCTTCTCGATGTCCCGGTCCCACAGCTGCACGCGGCCGTAGTCCGCGGACAGCCGGCGCACCATCTCCGCCGCCAGCGCCACCGAGCGGTGCTTGCCGCCCGTGCACCCCAGCGCCACCGTGAGGTACGCCTTGCCCTCCTTCTGGTAGCGCGGGAACAGGAAGCGGCAGAGGTCCACGACCTTCTCGAGGAACGCTTGCGTCTCCTCGCGCTCCAGCACGTACCCGGACACCTTCGGGTTCTTGCCCGTGAGCCCCTTGAGCTCCGGCACGAAGTACGGGTTCGGCAGGAAGCGCACGTCGAAGACGAGGTCCGCCTGCGGCGGCACGCCGTAGCGGTAGCCGAAGGACATGATGGACAGGCTGGGGCCCGTCGTGGGCTCCGGGCTGAAGCGCCCCTGCACCATGCGCTTCAGGTCGTGCACGTTGAGCGCCGACGAGTCGATGACCTGATCCGCCATCTCCCGCAGGTCCTTCAGCGCCTCGCGCTCCTTGTGGATGCCCTCCGCCACCGTGCCATCCGGGGCCAGCGGGTGGCGGCGGCGCGTCTCGCTGAAGCGGCGCATGAGGCTGTCGTCGCTGGCGTCCAGGAAGAGCACGTCCACCTGGTGACCCGCGCGGCGCACCTCATCCAGGATGCGCGGCGCGTCCTTGAGGAAGACGCCCTCGCGCGCGTCCACCACCAGCGCCATGCGCTCGATGTTGCCGCCTCCCGCCAGCTCCGTGAGCTTGGGCAGGAGGAGCACCGGCAGGTTGTCGATGCAGAAGAAGCCGGCGTCCTCCAGCGCACGGATGGCGGTGGACTTGCCGGAACCTGACATGCCGGTGATGACGATGATCTGCTTCGCGGGGGCGGTCACTCGACCTCTTCTCCCAAGGTGCGGCGCATCGCCCCCTGGGCGATGGCTCGATTGAGTCGCTCGGCGAACTCTCGCGCCGAATGGTGGCCCTGAAGCTTCAACAACTGGTTGCGCGCGGCCACCTCCACGATGGTGGCCATGTTGCGTCCAGGACGCACCGGGACGACCGACAACGGGATGTCCACGCCGACGATCTGCAGGTGCTTGTCCTCCACGCCCAGGCGGTCGTACTCCTGGTGCGGATCCCATTCCTGCAGTTCGATCACAAGCTCAATCTTCTTCTGTTCCCGGACGGCGGACACTCCGAAGAGGTCCTTGATGTTGATGATGCCCAGGCCGCGAATCTCCATGTGGTGCTTGATGACCGGATTGCCCGCGCCGTAGACGGCCCCCTTCCTCCGGGTCACGTCCACGATGTCGTCCGCCACCAGCCGGTGGCCGCGCATCACCAGGTCCAGGGCGATCTCGCTCTTGCCGATGCCGCTCTTGCCCAGGAGCAGGATGCCCACGCCGAAGACGTCCATGAGCACGCCGTGCAGGCTGCTGGACTCCGTGAGCGCGTCCTCCAGGAAGTTCTGCACGCGCTGGATGAACTCGCTGGAGAGCAGCGGCGTCATCATCAGCGACAGGCCCGCCGCCTCGCAGGCGTCCACCAGCGCGCGCGGCACGTCCAGCGCCTTGGTGACCACCACGCACGCCAGGTCTTCTTCGCTGAAGAGCTTGGCCAGCGACGCTCGCTGCGCGTCCTCCGGCAGGGTGGCCAGGTAGGAGATTTCGGTGTTGCCGAAGACCTGGACGCGGTGCGGGTGGAGGTGCTCCATGAAGCCCGCCAGCGCCAGGCCCGGCTTCTGGATGCGCGAGGAGTCCACCGTGCGCGCCAGCCCCTGGGTGCCCGCCATCAGGGTCAGCCGCAGGTCGTGGCCCTGGTCCTCGAGGAGCTGGGAGATGCGAATGGATTTCATCGTCGGGACCTGGATATCACCCACCGGCCTCTGGAGGTGAACCGCACCGTGTCCGCCGCCCC
>NZ_RAWL01000623.1:0-3664 GCF_003668885.1 Corallococcus sp. AB049A
CCTGGCGGGGGTGACGCTGGAGTTGGGCGGGAAGTCGCCGGTCATCGTGGATGCGTCAGCGGACGTGGACGCGGCGGCGGAGCGGATTGTGTGGGGGAAGTTCCTGAACGCGGGGCAGACGTGCATCGCGCCGGACCACGTCTGGGTGCACGCGTCGAAGGAGGAGGCGCTGCTGGCGGGGATGAAGTCCGCGCTGGAGCGCTTCTACGGGAAGACGGAGGAGGCGCGGCGGGCGACGCCGGACTTCTGCCGGATGGTGGATGACGGCGCGTTCAAGCGCGTGTCCCGGTTGCTGGATGAGTCCGTGGCGGGAGGAGCGCGGGTGGTGGCGGGAGGCGGCGTGCACGCGGAGACGCGCTACATCGCGCCGACGGTGCTGGCGGATGTGACGCCGGAGTCGGCGGTGATGGACGAAGAGATTTTCGGGCCGCTCTTGCCGGTGCTGCGCTTCGAGTCACTGGATGAAGTGGTGACGCAGGTGCGCGCGGGCGGCAAGCCGCTGGCCATGTATGTCTTCAGCCACGAAGAGGCCACGGTGGAGCGCCTGCTGAAGGAGACGAGCGCGGGCGGCACGGTGGTGAACAACGTGGTGTTGCACAACGTGAACCCGCACCTGCCGTTTGGTGGAGTGGGCCAGAGCGGCCTGGGCGCGTATCACGGTGAAGCGGGCTTCAAGGCCTTCAGCCACGAACGCGCGGTGGTGCGGCAGGGCCGCACGGCCTTCACGAATCTGTTCTTCCCGCCCTACCGGGGCAAGGCTCAGCGTCTGGCCCGGCTCGCGAGCAAGCTGTTCGAATAGGATGGGAGGCACGATGAGCTCCGACGACACATCGCCGCCTCGTGGCCTCTACGGACAGCGCCCCAGCAAGAGCGCGGACGCGGCTCGGAGGGCTCAGTTCGAACGACTGGCCGCGATGACACCCCGGGAACGGGTGCTGCTCGCACTCAGCATCAAGGAGCGGATGCGCTACATCAACACCCGCGAACGAGACGAGTAGAACAGCGTCAACTCCAGCATCTGGTTCGCCAGCGCCTGATGCGACTGGCGGGCAGGCTGAGTCGCTTCATAAGGACAAACACCTCATCCCTGCTCTCCGTTGACCTGCCCGGATGAAAGCCGACAGGATATTGACTGGAGCTGTCTTCGGGAGAATGAATGCAGAAGCAGGTTCAATCCAGGCAGGCCCTATGGGCGTGGCACTGCATCCTGCTGTCAGGTGCATGGTTTTGGATGAGCTCGGCGAGCCCAGCCGCGTCGGAAGCCCAGCCCCGCCCCCTGTTTGCCCGACTCCGCCGTGGCATGACGCGCGCCGAAGCGGAAGCGCTCGTGCAGGGCGCCACCCTGGGCGGATACCCGGCGAAGGCAACCTACTGGTTTTCTCCCGACGAGCGACTCGAGGACATCGGGCTCTCGGTCTTTCACCGAGAAGCGCGCTGCGCCTCAGCGCTCAAGGCCATCCACGATGAGATGACTTCGGCCTTCGGCGCCTCCACCCCTTCCACGGAGGATGGGGGCGCTGAAGGAAAGCAGTGTGAAACGTGGCGTCTCAGTGACTCCTCGCTTCGCATCTGCTGCAAGCAGCACCGCCCCGCGGACGGAGGAACGGGCTGGATGATCCTGACCGCAGCCCAGTCCTTCTCTCCTCACAAGATGATCGACATCACAAACGGCTTTCACTGAGTTGATGACCGACGCCATGAAGCTGAGGTCAATCGTCAAGCCACACGCATCAAAATCAGTGCGCGAGACCGTCGCGTCACTTGAAATCGCAAGCGCCGACGGCGCCTGCTACCTGTTCCGCCTGGGCGCCAATGAACAGCCCCTCGGTGACACATGGCACCCAAGCCTTGAGGAGGCCATGCGTCAGGCGAAGTTTGAGTTTTCAGTAGGCTCTGACGACTGGACGCAAGTCGAGGGCTGAGCCCCAGAGCGTTTTCACGCCCTGGGCATCCGGTCCTTCTTCAGCTGCGCAGACCCGGGGCTTCGTGGCCCGTGCGTGCCACGTACTCCGTGTAGCCGCCGCCGTACTTGTGGATGCCGTCCGGCGTCAGCTCCAGCACGCGGTTGGACAGCGCTCCCAGGAAGTGCCGGTCGTGGGACACGAACAGCATCGTGCCCTCGTAGCGCGACAGCGCCGTGATCAGCATCTCCTTCGTGCCCATGTCCAGGTGGTTCGTGGGCTCGTCCAGCACCAGGAAGTTCGGCGGGTCGTAGAGCATCTGCGCCATCACCAGACGCGCCTTCTCTCCTCCCGACAGCACCCGGCACTTCTTCTCCACCTCGTCGCCGCTGAACCCGAAGCAGCCCGCCAGCGCCCTCAACGAGCCCTGCCCCGCCCGGGGGAACGCGTCCGACAGCTGCTCGAAGACCGTCTTCTCCCCGTCCAACAGGTCCATCGCGTGCTGCGCGAAGTAGCCCATCTTCACGCTGCCACCCAGCGCCACCGTACCTTCGTCCGGCTGCGTCGTCCCCGTCACCAGCTTCAGCAACGTGGACTTGCCCGCGCCGTTCACGCCCATCACGCACCAGCGCTCCGCGCGGCGCACCAGGAAGTCCAGGCCGTCGTAGATGGTCCGCTTGCCGTAACCCTTGCTCACGTTCTTCAGGTTCACCACGTCGTCACCCGAACGCGGCGGCGGCTGGAACTCGAAGAGCACCGTGGAGCGGCGCTTGGGCGGCTCCACCTTCTCAATCTTCTCCAGCTTCTTCACCCGGCTCTGCACCTGCGCCGCGTGCGACGCGCGAGCCTTGAACCGCTCGATGAACTTGATCTCCTTCGCGAGCATCGCCTGCTGGCGCTCGTACTGCGCCTGCTGCTGCGCCTCGTTCTGCGCGCGCTGGCCCTCGTAGAAGTCGTAGTTGCCCGAGTACGTCGTCAGCGAACCGCCGTCGATCTCCACCACCTTCGTCACGATGCGGTTCATGAACTCGCGATCGTGCGACGTCATCAGGAGCGCGCCCTCGTACCCCTTGAGGAAGCCCTCCAGCCAGATGAGCGACTCCAGGTCCAGGTGGTTGGAGGGCTCGTCCAGGAACATGGCGTCCGGGCGCATCAGGAGGATGCGGGCCAGGGCCACGCGCATCTTCCAACCGCCGGACAGCTTGCCCACGTCGCCGTCCATCATCTCTTCGCTGAAGCCCAGGCCCGCGAGGATTTCACGCGCACGGCCCTCCAGCGCATAGCCGCCCAGCTCCTCGAAGCGGCCCTGCGCGACGCCGTAGCGCTCGACGAGCTTCTCCATGTTGTCCGCCTGGTCCGGGTCCCCCATGGCGGCTTCCAGCTGCTTCATCTCCGCCGCCACTGTGCTCACCGGGCCCGCGCCGTCCATGACCTCGGTCACCGCGCTGCGGCCGTCCATCTCACCGACGTCCTGGCTGAAGTAGCCAATGGTGACGCCACGGTCGATGGAGACCTGCCCCTCGTCCGGGTACTCCTGGCCGGTCATCATCCGGAACAGCGTCGTCTTGCCCGCGCCGTTCGGGCCCACCAGGCCCACCTTTTCGCCCTTGTGGAGCGCGGCCGACGCCTCGATGAAGAGGATCTGCTGACCGTGTTGCTTGCCGATGTTGTCGAGACGGATCATGTGCGTACCGAAAGGGCCCGGGGAATCAGGCGGCGCGCCCTTATGCCACGAGCCGCCCGCCAGAGGGACCCTTCCGAAC
>NZ_RAWL01000624.1:0-3646 GCF_003668885.1 Corallococcus sp. AB049A
CGGGACTGCGGCGCGCGAGGCGCGGGGCTCGCCTTGGCGCGGCCGGGCTTGTCGACGTCGGTGCTCTCGTCGTCCGCGTCGTCGGGGCGCGCGGCGATGGGGGACGGGGCGGCGCCCTCGGTGGCGTCGTCCTCGCCGGAGCCCGGGGTCCAGCCGCCCTTGCCGGCGGCGGGAAGGCCGGTGGCGCTCTTGCGCGCGGGGCGCTCGTTGGTCGTGGAGTCCTCACTGCCTGCGCCGGGAGTCCAGCCCGGGCGCGAGGGGCGGTTCTGCATCGGTGAGTCCTCCGGGGCCGGGGGGGGCCCCTCACGGTGAGACGCTCGAAGCTGTGGAGCGGAGTCTTTCCCGTCCGCGTCCGGATTCCAATCCGGCCGGGACGGTTGTTCCGCCGGGGTGCGCTCGCCCGGGTCGGTGGTGTCCTCGGAGCCAGGGCCAGCCCTGGATTCCAAGGAGCCAGGAGCCTCCTGGGGGGTGGGCTCGTCCTCGCCCGGACCGGGCGTCCAGTTCTCCTCGGGCGCGGACCCCGCCGGAGTCTGGGGAGGCAGCCCCGGCGTGGTGGGCTCCGCGGCGCCAATGCCTGGCAGCCAGGCATCCATGGTGATTTCGAGGTTGTGCAGCCGTGGCGGGGGCGCCTTGCGCGGGAGCCCCGGGTCCTCGCCGGACTCTCCCCGAGCCGCTGCCGCCGCGCGCAGGGCCTGCTCCACCTTCGCCGCGTCCAGCGCCTCGGTCCGCTCGCCCACGCCGGCGTACTCCGGCGGCAGTGGCTTCACGGAGCTCGGCGTCAGGGCTTCCAGGTCCGCGAGAGCGCCGTCCGGCGACAGCGGCTTCGCGGCGCTCTGCGTCCCGGCCTCCGAGTCCGCGCGAGCACTCTGCTGCGGCGCCGCGGCGTCCAGGGCCTCGGTCTCCGGTCCCGCGCTGGCCTGCTCCGCCTGCCGCAGCTTCGCCGCGTCCATCGCCTCCGTCGCGATGTCCTCCTGCGCGCGAAGCGCCTCCGCCTCCTCCACGGCACCCGGAGGCGCGAGCACGGACGGGAACTCCTGACGCGTGCTCGTGCGCCCGGGCTGCTCGCGCAACAGGTCATCCAGCATCTGCTGCTCGATGACCTTCTCGCGCGGGAAGGCCGCGGACATCAGCCGCACCAGGTCCTGGTCCGTCACGTTGGGCGCCAGCTTCTCCTTCAGCGCGCCCAGCGCCTCCGCCATGGCCGTCGCCGTGGGGAAGCGGTCGTTCGGCTCGGACGCCAGCGCTCGCGCCAGGAGCGCGTCCACCGCGCGCGGCAGGTCCGGGCGGTAGCGCCCCGCGGGCTCCCACTGCGGATAGGCCGCGCGCCGCCAGCGCTCCAGCGGATCACCCCGCTGCGACAGCGGCTTCCACGAGAACAACTCCCACAGCACCACGCCCACCGCGTACAGGTCCGCCCTGCGGTCCACGGTGCGCTTGCGGGCCTGCTCCGGCGCCATGTACGTGAGGTTGCCAATCACCACGCGCGGCGCCGTCTGCTGCTCCTTCAGCGTGGACTGCGCCGCGCCAAAGTCGATGATCTTCACCTCGCCCGCGTAGCTCACGCACACGTTCGCGGGAGACAGGTCGCGGTGCACCAGGTGCAGCGGGTGCCCTTCCTCATCCGTCGCGTCGTGCGCGTACGCCAGTCCCTCGCACAGCCGGATGCCCATCTGGAGCAGCGGCCCCAGGGGCATCATCCGCTGACGCTGCCGCAGGCGGTACGCGAGCCGGCTGAGCGTCTTGCCCAGCACGTACTCCATGGCGAGGAACAGCTGCCCGTCCACCTCGCCCATCGCGTACACGCGCGCGATGTTCGGGTGCGCCAGCCGCACCACCACGCGGGCCTCGTCGCGGAAGCGGCCCACGAACTGCCGGCTGTCCACCAGCCCCGGCAGCACCTTCTTCACCACCACCGCGCGCCCCACGCCCTCCTCGCGCGCGAGGAAGACCTCCCCCATCCCCCCGGCGCCAATGCGGCGCACGAGGGTGTAGGGGCCAAAGCGCACGGGCCCGCTCAGGGCCTCCGGTTCAACGGGCGTCGCCAAGCGCGCGGAACGCCTTGCGGGCCGCGGCGAGCACGTGCGCCACCTCCGGCTCGCCGATGGCCAGCGACACGAACGCCGCCTCGAACTGGCTGGGCGGCAGGTACACGCCTTCTTGCAGCATCGCGTGGAAGAAGCGCCCGAACTTCGCCGTGTCCGCCTTCTTCGCGGACGCGTAGTCGAACACTGGCTCCGCCGTGAAGAACACCGTGAGCATGCTGCCCACGCGGTTCACCGTCACCGGCACGCCCGCCGCCTTCGCCTCCGCGCGGAAGCCCTCCTCCAGCAGCAGGCCCAGGTGCTCCAGCCGCTGGTACGTGCCCGGCGCCGCCAGCGCCTTCACGCACGCCATGCCCGCCGCCACCGCCACCGGGTTCCCGGACAGCGTGCCGGACTGGTACACCGGCCCCTCTGGCGCCACCTTCGCCATGATGTCGCGCCGGCCGCCGTACGCGCCCAGCGGCATGCCACCGCCCACCACCTTGGCCATGGTGGTCAGGTCCGGCTTGAGCCCGTACAGCTCCTGCGCGCCGCCGCGAGCGAGCCGGAAGCCCGTCATCACCTCATCCAGCACGAAGAGCACGCCGTGCTTCTGGCAGAGCTTCTGCAGCCCTTCGAGGTAGCCGGGGCGCGGCACCAGCACGCCCATGTTGCCCACCACGGGCTCGATGATGGCGCAGGCGATGTCCCTGCCCTTCTCGTTGAAGATGCGCTCCACGGCCTCCAGGTCGTTGAAGGGCGCGGTGAGCGTGAGCGACGCCAGCGCGGCCGGCACGCCCGGCGAGTCCGGCAGGCCCAGCGTCTCCACGCCGCTGCCCGCCTTCACGAGGAACGGGTCACCCGCGCCGTGGAAGCAGCCCTCGAACTTGAGGATGTACTCGCGGCCGGTGAAGCCGCGCGCCACGCGGATGGCGGCCACGGTGGCCTCGGTGCCGGAGGAGACCAGGCGCACCTTCTCCACGGACGGCACGGTGGCACAGAGCAGCTCCGCGAACTCCACCTCGGAGGCGACGGGCGCACCGAACGTCGTGCCGCGACGGGCGGCCTCCAGGATGGCCTCGATGATGGGCGGGTACGCGTGGCCCAGGATGAGCGGGCCCCAGCTGCCCACGAGGTCCACGTAGCGGTTGCCGTCCACGTCGGTGAGCCACGCGCCGGAGCCCTCCTTGAAGAAGACGGGGTCGCCTCCCACGCCACGGAAGGCGCGCACCGGAGAGTTCACGCCACCCGGGATGCGCGCCTGCGCACGGGCGAAGAGGGCCTGGCTTTGAGCGTGTTTCATGGCCGGTTCCATAACACGCGCCTTTACGCCCGTCCCTGCCCCGAGTGGCCCTCCGGTGTCGCCTTCCCCCCCGAGCGGACGCCTGCCCGGCCGGCGGAGGGCACCCCCTCCAGGGGCTTCACACGTGGCTTCACCCGATGGACGCGGGCGGTTATAGCCACCGCATGCGCATCCTCCACACCATGCTCCGTGTCGGCGACCTGGAGAAGTCGCTCGACTTCTACACCCGCGTGCTCGGCATGACCCTGCTGCGCCGCCAGGACTACCCGGACGGCAAGTTCACCCTCGCCTTCGTGGGCTACGGCCCCGAGGACACCCACCC
>NZ_RAWL01000625.1:0-3642 GCF_003668885.1 Corallococcus sp. AB049A
TGGGGGGACTCTTCCTCGTGGGGTGCGAGGAAGCCCGGGCCACGTCGCCGCGCATCCCGGTGCTCGGCGAGGTGGGCGGACAGGTGGCGCAGGAGGGCGAGGAGGCCCACGTGTGGTCGCGGACCCTGATGGTTGGGGACCCTCAGGCTCCGCACGCGGTGGTGACCTCCAACGGGGACGTCCTCGTGGCGGCGACCTATCAAGAGCCCGTGGACCTGGGGGCGGGTCCCCTGCCCTTCAATCGCAACGTGGTGGCGCCCCATCTGCTGGTGGCGCGGTATTCGCCGGACGGCACGCTGAAGTGGGCGCGCGGCTGGGCGCCCCGGCACGCGGCGCGGGCCCGCGTGGGCGGCCTGGCGGTGGATGCCAATGACAACATCTTCCTGACAGGCATGTCCGCGGGCTTCACCCGCGACGGCGCCACGCTTCCGGAAGGGCCGTTCCTGGCCCGGCTGGATGGTGGCGGCGCGCTGGACTGGGTGCGCTCGCTGCCGGGTGAGGGCCCGGTGGCGGTGAACGGCGTCACGTCCGACCACGACGGCGGCGCGGTGCTGGTGGGCGACTTCGCCGGCGCGCGCGACCTGGGAGAGGGATTGAAGACCACGCCCCAGGGCAGACACGCGGGCTTCGCGTTGCGCGTGGGGCCGAAGGGCGAGCAGCGCTGGAGCCGCGTGTGGATGCCTTCAGGCGAGGGCGAGGTCTCCGCGCGGGCGGTGGCGGTGGATGTCTTTGGCGACGTGCACGTGGTGGGCGGCTACGCGGGGGCGGTGTCGCTGGGCGACGCGACCTTCGTCACCGTGCGCCAGCACACGCCCTTCGTGGTGAAGCTCACCCGCGACGGCGACCATGTCTGGAGTCACGACGTGCGCGGCACGGATGGCACCGCGGTGTCCGTGGCCGTGGGCGCCGACCGCGTCTTCGTGGGCGGCGGCTTCAGCGGCCGGCTGTATTTCAAGAACACCTTCCACCGCGCGGACTCGCGCGACGGCTTCCTGCTGGCCTACGACGCGCGCGGCGGCCAGCAGTGGGCGCGCACCTTCCCCACCGGCGCGCCCATGGTGGCCACGGACGACGCGGGCCAGCTGACGGTGGCGGGCGGCCATGACGGCGGCCCGGCCCTGGGCGGAGGCCAGCTGCCTCCGGGCCTGTATGTCGCGAAGCTGCTGCCCGAAGAGGGCGCGTCGCTCTGGGTGCGCGGCTTCGCGAGCCCGGGCACCGTGGCCCAGGCCCGCGCCGTGAGCGTGGACGCGTCCGGCGCCGTGCTGCTCGCCGGAGGCTTCAACCGGTCCGTCCCGGAGGACGGACCGTCACGGCCGCTGCAGGATGGCTTCCTGCTCAAGTTGAGCCCTTGAGGAACTGCTCCTGGATGATTTCCTCCAGCGCCTGAACCTCCGCGTCGGTGAGGAGCTCGAAGTGTGAGGCGCGCTTGGTCGCGGAGAGCCTGCCTTTGTTCTGGAGGACCCCCTGGATGAACAGGTTCAGCTGCCGATCCGGCATGTCCACCACCTGCTCCATCTGTTCGCGGGCCTGACGGTAGCGGACGATGAACTCCAGCTCCTTGCGGAACTCCGTGCGGATGGTTTCCTCGGTCCAGGCGTAGAGGTCTTCCGCCATCCGCGTGCAATCGATTGCACGGTACAGGTTGCCGGTCTTGCCCTTCACCGTGACCTGCCAGTCCTCGTCATGCGTGTAGTCGACCTGCTGCATCAGCGGGGCAGAGAAGGACTCGAGGCAGGCGTCGTACTCGGAGCGCTTCTGCAGCATCACCGCGGAGACGGGAAAGATGATGCCCTGGGGCGTGAAGCCCGAGCGCGACAGGATGTAGTGGATGAGCAGGCGATGCAGGCGGCCGTTGCCATCCAGGAACGGGTGGATGAGGACGAAGACGAAGGACACCGCCGCCGCTTGAACGATGGGGTCCACGTGGGCCTTCGCCATCCGCTCGAGACTGGCGAGCAGTCCCTTCATGAGGGAGGGGACATCCTCGGGACGGGGCGGCAGGTAGTGAACCTTCTGCTCGGTGAAGCTCACGGTCTCACCGATGTAATTCTGCCCCTGCCGGTAACCCGTCTCCGCGAAGCGCGGATCCACGGTCTGGTTCTGGATGTCCGTCAGCGTCGCCTCATCCAGCGTGTCCCACTGGGGAACGCGCCGCAGGAGGGCCACGTAGCGCTCGGTGCGGTCCGGACTTGGCTTCTCCCGCTCGATGGCGAATGAGGAGCGGGTCTCCTTGGTGTAGAGGTAATTGACGGCCCGGCGGAGCGCGTCCGCGTCGTACTCCTCCATGAGCCGGGAAGCCTGCTTCGCAAGCTCCAGGCTGGCGAAGTGCTTCAGCTTCCCGGTGCGCCGCACCATGGGACAGCAGTCCACGGTGCCCAGCAGGTTGTTGATGACACGATGGCGCCGGCTGCGCTCATCCGTGGCGGTGAAGTACACCTGGGGATCCAGCAATGGGACGTAGTTGCCGCTGGCCACGTCTGGCAGTTCCAGCCTGTGTCCGGTGAGGAACTCGTAGAGGAACCAGAGCCGCCTCGAGTACTGTCCGGTGGGCCGTCGCTGGATGTAATCCAGGAGCTGAGGCTCCAGCGTCTTCCGGGGCACCTTTTCGAACAGGGCGGAGAGGATTTCGAGCGAGACCCCTTCGTACTTGAGCGCGAACTCCAGTTGATGGAAGAGCCCTGGCTGCGGAGCGTAGGTCGGAGGATAGCGGACAATGCTCCGCCCCCTCTCGATGTGCTCGCGCTTCCCGCTTCCCGGTGCGACGAAGGACACCTGGTGATGCGGCAGCACGACGAGTTCGTGCGCCAGGACGAGCCGGGCGTAACCAATGGGCTCCGCCTTGGGAGGAAGGTCGACTCCCAGGCGTGCGCGGATGGCTTGACCGAACGGTTCCAAAAATCGTTCTCCAGAAGGAGAACGTAACCAAAATGGTTATCCGGTTCCAAAAATCGTTACACCAGGGCCTTCATCGCCCAAAATGATTACACTTTCAGGCCCCGACGCCCTCGGGGTCCGTGGCCAGCTCCCCGCCCAGGTGCATGCCCGTCTGGCAGCGGTAGTCCGTGACGAGCGACGCGGCCAGCACCTTCACGCCCAACAGCACGTGCAGGGCCGCCGCCACGGGCGAGCGCTTCGCGTATCCCAGGACAAAGGGCGCGAGGATGGCGCCCAGGCCATAGGCGTAGTCCGCCAGCTCGTGCGCTTCGATGGGGATGAGCTTCGTGAGGCTCAGCCGGTAGTCCGTGAACAGCGACACGCCTATCGCGGCGCCGCCCAGCGCCCAGCCGGCCGCCTTCGCCGTGCTGTCACCGGACGCGCTGCCCACCACCGCCAGCGCCGCGCCGCCCACGTAGTCCAGCACCGAGTGCACGTCCTGCGGCACCCAGCGGCGCAGGGGCAGCGTGCCGAACAGCGGACGCGACAGGATGCCCGCCGCGGCGCTGTGGTCCCTCAGCCGGCGCCACTCGCGGCGCACGGCGCCCTCCGGGCGCGGAGGGACGGGAGGCAGCAGGGGCTCCGAGCCTTGGAACTGGTACATGACGTGACTCCTCTTCTCAGCCGGTTTGCAGCCGTTGGCGGCCGTCGTGGCCGTGCCCGGAAACGGTAGCCACGCCCTCATGCCCGGGCCTGTCTCTTATACAC
>NZ_RAWL01000626.1:0-3636 GCF_003668885.1 Corallococcus sp. AB049A
GTGGGCGGGCTGGGGGTGGGCTTCGCCAGCGTCGTGGCGCCCACGTACATCGCGGAGATCGCCCCGGCGTACCTGCGCGGCCGCCTGGCGTCCCTGCAACAGCTGGCCATCGTGTCCGGCATCTTCGTGGCCCTGCTGGGGGACTTCGCCATCGCGCTCTACGCGGGCTCCGCGTCCAACCCCACCTGGCTGGGCCTCACCGCGTGGCGGTGGATGTTCTTCAGCGGTCTGCCCCCCGCGCTCTTCTACGGCATCGGCGCCATCTTCATCTCGGAGTCCCCGCGCTTCCTCGTCGCGAAGGGCCGTGAGCAGGAGGCATTGGGCGTGCTGCGCGACATCGAGGGGGACGCCGCGCCGTCCAAGGTCGTGGAGATCCGCCGCTCGCTGCGGGCGAACTACACGCCGCACCTGGCGGACCTGAAGGGCGGCCGCTTCGGGTTCCTGCCCATCGTGTGGGTCGGCATCGTGCTCGCGATGCTCCAGCAGCTCGTGGGCATCAACGTCATCTTCTACTACTCCAGCGTGCTCTGGCAGGCGGTGGGCTTCACCGAGCACAACTCGCTGGCCATCACCGTCATCACCAGCGTCACCAACATCCTCACCACGCTCGTGGCCATCGGGTTCGTGGACAGGGTGGGCCGCAAGCCGCTGCTGCTCATCGGCTCCGTGGGCATGGCGCTCACGCTGGGGCTGATGGCGTACCTCTTCGGCACCGCGCCGCTGGACGCCGCGGGCAAGCCCGTGCTGCAGGGCGCGGCCGGCACCACGGCGCTCGTCGCCGCGAACCTCTACGTCGTCTTCTTCGGCTTCTCGTGGGGGCCCGTCGTCTGGGTGCTCCTGGGAGAGATGTTCCCCAACAGCATCCGCGCGCTCGCGCTGTCCATCGCGGCCATGGCGCAGTGGCTGGCCAACTTCCTGGTGTCCGCCACGTTCCCGTCACTGCAGGCCGCCGGGTTGGGCTGGGCGTACGGCCTGTACGCCACGGCCGCCGTCTTCTCCATCTTCTTCGCCGCCAGGTACATCCACGAGACGAAGGGTCGGGAGCTGGAACAGATGTAGCCCTGGGAGACGGGGCGACGCAGGAAGCCCGTACACCCATACGGGCTTTCTGCATTTTTACGCATTGGCTGGGTGGGAAATCACCTGATCCATTTGACACCTGGGGGTACGGGCTTTCAGCATCTGCGTCATGCTGAAACATTCTCCCCGCATCCCCCGACTCGCGAGCGTCGTGCTCGCTTCACTCCTCCTGACGCTGACAGCCTGTCCCGGCAACGAGGGCCCGGACGAAGACGGCGGCACGAATGTCACGGACGGTGGCACCGATGGTGGCTCCACCGACGGGGGCGACAAGCAGCCCGACGGCGGTTCGTATGATCCGGGTCCCAAGGTCTGTGGCGACGGCAAGGTCCAGAAGGGCGAGGCCTGTGACGACGCCAACACCGTGAGTGGCGACGGCTGCAAGAACGACTGCGCAGAGGTGGAGGTCGGCTTCGAGTGTCCCGTGTCGGGACGGCCCTGCGTCGTGGCGACGGCGTGCGGCAACGGCATCGTCGAGGAGGGCGAGGTTTGCGACGACCGCAATACAGCATCCGGCGACGGCTGCAACGCGGACTGCTCCGTCGTGGAGACCGGCTGGTCCTGCCCCTTCCAGGGTCAGCGCTGCCGCGCGGCCCAGTGCAATGACGGCATCCTCGCGGGCGAGGAGGAGTGCGAGGACGGCAACCTCACGAAGGGTGACGGCTGCAGCGACACCTGCCGTCTGGAGCCCGGCTACAAGTGCGAAAAAGTGGGCCAGCCGTGCACGACGACGAAGTGCGGCGACGGCATCCCGGAGGGCACCGAGCAGTGCGACGACGGCAACCACGACATGGGCGACGGCTGCTCGCCGCTGTGCGTGCTGGAGCCCAAGTGCGTGAACGGCACCTGCGAGGCCCGCTGCGGCGACGGCGTCATCCTCCCCGGTGACACCACCGAGGAGTGCGACGACGGCAACAAGCGCAACAACGACGGCTGCTCGTCCGAGTGCAAGCTGGAGGACGGCTTCGCCTGCTACAACGTCAAGGGCACCCTGCCGAACGAGGTGGAGATCCCGGTGGTCTACCGCGACTTCTGCGGAGCGAGTTCGGGCTGCAAGTCCCCCGCGATCCTGCACCCGGACTTCAACGATGCGAACGGCGCGGAGCAGGGCATCGTCGGGCCGAAGTTCGCCGCGCTCGGCGCCAACGGCAAGCCCGTCTACGCGAAGGGCGGCGTGGCCTCCGGCACCACCCACGGCAAGACGGCCTTCGACCAGTGGTACGTCGACACGCTCGACGTCAACGTCACCGAGGTCAGCACGCTGAAGCTCACCAAGCAGGCCAACGGCTCCTACCTGTTCGATGACCAGACCTTCTTCCCGCTCGACAACAGCGGCTGGGTGGGTCAGGGCAAGGAGAACCGCCTCAACGACAACACCGGCACCCCGCGCAACTTCAGCTTCACCAGCGAGACGCGCTACTGGTTCGAGTTCAAGGGCAACGAAGTCCTGACGTTCCTGGGCGACGACGACGTGTGGGTGTACATCAACCGCAAGCTCGCCCTGGACCTGGGCGGAGTGCACGGCGCCACGTCCGGCACGGTGTCCCTGTCGGACGCGGCCACCGTCTCCGGCCTGGGGCTGGTGAAGGGGAAGATCTACGAGGTCGTCGTGTTCCAGGCGGAGCGCCACACGTCCCAGTCCTCGTACAAGCTGACCCTGAACAACTTCGAGACCCAGCGCACCGTTTGCGAGTCCACCTGCGGCAACGGCAAGGTGGACCGGGGTGAGCAGTGCGACAACGGCAACAACAACGGCCCGGGCTACGGCAAGTGCAGCCTCAGCTGCATCTGGAACGCGCGCTGCGGTGACGGCATCCCGCAGTACGACTTCGGCGAGACGTGCGACGACGGCAACGACGTCAACACCGACGCCTGCCCGAACAACTGCCAGATCGATCCGGGGTAGCCGCTGAAACCCGCCCGGACCTCACAGGGTCCGGGCGAGCATGAACACGGCGGCCAGGGACAGCGCCCCGGCCGCCGCGAAGTGCCTCCAGGCCCGGCGGGACAACACCCCGCCGGTGCCGGTGGCTCCCTCCCCCAGCACCACCAGCGCCGGACGCCCGCCGCGACCGCGCAGTGCGTAGGTGCCGTCGCAGGGACCGCGCGAAAGCTCTCCCACCACCAGACACGCCTCGCCCGGGACGCCCACGCGCTCCCAGGACAGCGCTTGCGCGGGTTCACCCAACAGCTCCGCCTGGGTGAGCGCGGGCGGCGCCACGCACCGGCGCACCTCCACCGGCGCCAGCAGCGCGGACGGCGCGAAGCCCACCGCCGCGCTCGTGCGCTCGCCCTTCAAGAGCAGCACCGGCGAATACGCGCGCTCGCGCGACAGGAGCGGCCCCTTGTGGCCCCGCGCCCCCACCGCGTGCACCGCCGCGTCGTAGAAGGCGCACGGCACGCCCCCTGGCGACGTCAGCGTCTCCAGGCACTCCAGCCGGCCCCGGTACACGCCAAAGCCCGGAGGCCGCCCTTCACGGAAGGCCGCCACCGCCTCATCCAGGGGCATGGGCGCCGCGCCACGCAGCGCATCCGCCCGCAGGCGCACCCGGGCCC
>NZ_RAWL01000627.1:0-3627 GCF_003668885.1 Corallococcus sp. AB049A
GGGAGGGAAGGGGCCATGCGGCCCGGAAGCCTACGCCGGGCCGGGAGTCTCGTCCCAGGGGGAGCCCAGCCACGCCTGGAACGCGGCCTTCTGCGCGTCCGTGGGGCGCTCCACGCGCTGGAGCCACACGGCGTCCGCGGGCTTCTGGCCCAGCACCACCGGCACCTCCAGCAGGCGGTCGCGGCGGAACAGCGTCACCCGCACGGTCTCGCCGGGGCGCTTGTCCTCGCAGCGGGAGATGAGCCCCGCGCCATCCACGCGCCAGCCGTCCAGCGCCACCACGTCGTCCTCCGGGTACAGGCCCGCCTCCAGCGCGGGCGTGCCCTCCGGGACGGTGGACAGCGTGGAGGAGCCGCGCACGGTGACGCCCAGCCAGCCCTTGGGCCGGGGCTCGCCCTTGAGGCGCGGCGGCGTGCCGCCCTTGTCGTTGGGGGCCTCGCGCACGCGGAAGGACACCTCCAGCCCCACGTGCGCGAACACGCCGTAGTCCAGGTCCTCCGTGGAGCGCACCGCCCGGTCGAAGAAGGACGTCAGGTCCACGCCCGTCACCTCGCTGGCGGCCTTCTCCACGCCGTCCTCCGGGACGCCGGAGCCGTCGCCATGGCGTTGCCACAGCAACCGCATGACGTCATCCAGGCACTTCGCGTCGCGCGTGGCGCGGCGCACCTCCAGGTCCAGCAGCGCGCACACCACCTCGCCCTTCAGGTAGTAGGAGACGGCGCTGTTGGTGGAGTGCTCGTCCGGGCGGTAGTGCTTCACCCAGCTGACGAGCGACGCCTCCGTGAGCGTCTGCACGCGGCGGCCTGGCGTCGAGTGCAGGAGGCTGAGCGTCTCCCCCAGCCGGGCCAGGTAGCGCGTGGGAGACATCAGGCCCGCGCGGCGCACGAAGAGGTTGTCGTAGTACGCGGTGCCGCCCTCGAAGGCCCACAGCAGCGTGGTGTAGTTCTCCTGCGAGTAGTCGAACGGCACCAGCGCGCGCGGCTTCACCCGCTTGATGTTCCACAGGTGGAAGTACTCGTGCGCCACCAGCGTGAGGAAGTCCTCCCAGCCCCGGTTCGTGGACAGGCCGGTGCGAGGGAAGAGCAGCGCGGTGGAGGCCTGGTGCTCCAGCCCGCCCCGGCCCTTGTCCGTGAGGTAGACGAGGAACAGGTAGCGCTTGAGCGGCAGCCCTTCATACATGCGCGCCTGGGCCTCGCAGACGCGCTGCATGTCCGCGCACAGCCGGTCCGCGTCCGGCACGCTGTCGCCCCACACCACGACTTCATGTGGCACGCCCGCGGCGGTGAAGGTGAGCGGCGTGTGCGGGCCCACTTCGAAGGGGCTGTCCACCAGCGCGTCGTAGTCCGGCGCGATGAAGGTGGCCCCTTGGGAGTCCAGCGCGCAGAACGTGCGCCAGCCCTGGGGCGCGTCCACGGTGACGTGGTGGGGCAGGGCGCGCGTGGCCTCCGTGTAGAGGAACACGGTGGCGCCGTTGAAGTAGGCGTGGCTGCCGTCCAGGTGGCTGGTGCGCACGGACAGCTCGTTCGCGTAGACGCGGTAGCGCAGCGTCACGGCCTGCCCCCTCGCGTCCACGCGCCAGGTGCGCTTGTCCAGGCGGCGCACCGGCAGGGGCCGTCCGTCCGGCCCCTGCGCGGTGACGTCCTGCACCTGGCGGGCGTACTCGCGCACCAGGTAGCTGCCCGGCGTCCACACCGGCATCACCGCGTCCAGCACGTCGGGTCCGGCGGGGAAGGCGGCCTCCACCTCGAACAGGTGCGCATGCGGGCGGGGCATGGCGACGCGGTAGTGGACGGCGAGCGACATGGACGGAGTGCCTTTCTTCCTTGGGGGACCGCGGGGTTACTTCGCCTTGACGAGCACGGCGCCGAAGAAGCCGTCGGTGCCGTGGGTGTGCGGGGCCAGCCGCAGGTAGGGGCCGGGGCCCAGCTTCCGGCCCAGCTCCTCTCCCAGCACCTCCGCCACGGGGCGCACGCTGAAGCCGGGGTGCTTGGACAGGAAGTCCTCCACCACCTCCTCGTTCTCCTCGCGCAGCACGCTGCACGTGCCGTAGATGAGCCGGCCGCCGGGCTTCACCAGCATGGCGAAGCGCGCGAGCAGCGCCTTCTGCCGGCCCACGTGCATCTCCAGATCTTCCGGCGTGAGGCGGTATCTCGCGTCCGGCTTGCGGCGGAAGGTGCCGGTGCCGCTGCACGGCGCGTCCACCAGCACGCGGTCCGCCAGGCCCTTGAGGGGGGTGAGCGCGGCGTCCGCGTCCGGACCCTCATGCGGGATGATCTGCGTGCGCACGTTGTGCACGCCGGCGCGGCGCGCGCGCTTGCGCAGGTCCTCCATGCGGCCCTCGTCCACGTCCAGCGCGTGCAGGTCGCCGCGGTTCTTCATCTGCGCGGCCAACTGCAGCGTCTTGCCACCCGCGCCCGCGCACGCGTCCACCACGCGGGTGGGCGGCGCGTCCACGAGCATGCCCAGCAGCTGGCTGCCCTCGTCCTGAATCTCGAACCCGCCGTCCTTGAAGTCCTGGAGGGAGAAGAGGTTGAGGCGCGTCTCCATCACGAGGCCCAAGGGGGACAGGGCCGTGGGCTTCGTGGACTCCACGTCCTCCGCGGCCAGGCGCTCCTGGAGCTGGGCGCGGTCGCCCTTGAGCGTGTTGGCGCGGACGATGAGCGGGGCGCGCTCGTTCATGGCCTCGGCGGCCTTCGCGGCGTCCTTGCCGAAGACGGCGCGGAAGCGGCCCGCGAGGAAGTCCGGCAGCGACGCGGCGATGGGGAAGCGCTTCTCTTCCGGCAGGGCGTCCAGGTCCGCGGCGGCGTCCGGCAGCCGGTCGAGCACGGACATGTCCGGGCCGGTGAGCCCGCTGGAGCGCGCGACGTAGGTGGGGTCCTCGCCGTGGAGGATGCGGGACGCGGCCAGGCGCATGACGTCCTGGCGCGTGGCGTCCAGCGCGTCGAACTTCCGGTGGGACTTCTCCAGGAGGAAGTCCACGGTGCGCTGGCGGCGCAGGAGGGCGTAGACGCGCTCGGCCACGGCGCGGCGCTCGGTGGAGTACAGGGCCGTCTTGCGGCGCAGCACGAACTCCAGCGCGCGGTCGGACAGGCGGCCCTCGCGGCGCACGCCGCCGTAGGCCTCCAGGCAGGCCTGGAGGACCAGGTCCTCGCGAAGGGGGCGGTTGGGGTTGGGGCGCGCGCGTTCATGCTGGGCGCGGCTCATCTTCGGTTTGTCGGCGCGTTTTCCGGCGTCCTTGCGTTTCTTGGCGCCGGGGCGGGACGAACGGGGCCCGCCGGACTTGGGGGCGCCACCGCGGGAAGGTCCAGGCTTGCGAGTCGTGGCCATGTCGCATGGGGCCTTCGCATCCCCCGGGCCGCGTTGACAAGCGGGGAACGCAAAAGACGCCCCCGGAAGGCCCTGGAGGGACCGGCCGGAGGCGTCTGGGAGCCGCTTCGGGGGGGCTGGGGCCTGGGACCGCCCCTCCCCGGTGGGGTTCTTGGAAAACCTGTCCGACTGTCGGACAGGTTCAGCGGTCGCGGCGCCGGCGGCGCACGAGCCCGGCCACGAGGGCCGCGGCGGCGGGAATCAGGGCGGCGGACGGGCCGGCGGCGCAGCCACCGGGGCCGTTCGAGCCCTCCCCATCCC
>NZ_RAWL01000628.1:0-3578 GCF_003668885.1 Corallococcus sp. AB049A
GGGGCGAGCAGGGCCATCTCCTCGAGGAGCGGGCCGGCATCCAGCGTCGAGGCGTCTTGCGCGCGCTCCCGGTCGCCCACGAACGTCGCCGGCTCCGGCGAAGGCGGCGGGACGGGAGGGCTCCAGGCAGGAGCGGGCACCAGGGCGGGAGGAATCGCCGCCGGGCCCGCGAAGGTCCCCGAGGCACGGGTCTCCTCGGGGGCCGAGGAGAGGTCGTCGTCCTGGCCGACGAAGGTCGAGGGCTCCTGGGAGTCCTGCGCGGGAGCAGGCGGCACCGCGATCGCGATGCGCACCGGAGGAGCCACGAGCGGGCTGACCGGCGTGATGGGCCGGAGGTCGAGGACGGTCCGCTCCTCGGGCTCCTCCATCGACGGCGGGGGCAGCGCGGGTGGAGCCTCCTGCACGGGCGGCGCTTCCGGGGTCGCCGGGATCGCCATCAGCGTGCGCTCCTCGGGCTCGTCCAGGTCCGGGATGGGCAGCAGGAGCGCCGGCGCGGAGGCGGGCCCGAGCGAATCCACGGAGGGAATCGCCATCAGCGTGCGCTCTTCGGGCTCGTCCAGAAGCACCGGCGTCAGGTCCACCACGGCAGGCGGCGCGGTAGGCCGTGCGGGCGGCGGCGGAGCCATGAGCCCCGGCGGCGCCATCACCGGCAGGCCAGACGCGGGAGCCGCCGCGCGCGGGGGGCCGTGTCCCAGCGAAGGACGGTTGAGGGCGGGAGCACCGGCCTCCGGCAGGCTCGTGACGCCCTTCCGCTTCTCGGGAGCCGATGGGGCCTGAGCGGCAGGAGCTTCGACCACGGGCATTTCCAGCGCCGTGATGGGGGCGGGCGCCGGGACCGGACCGCCGAGCGCCGGCAGCGCCGGTCCGGACGACCGGGCAGAGGAAGAGCCCGAGGCCTTGTTCGACGCGGAAGCGTCCGGCACCGGAGGACCCGAAACGAGGTTCGGAGCAGCCCCCTGCCCCGGCTTGTTGGCGGGCGGAGCGGCGACGGCGGGCAGCCCCGGCGCGGAGCTTCGTCCCTGCGCGGTGGCGCCCGGAACCGGAGGCGTCGCGGCCGCCTTGCTCGCCGGTGACGCCCCCATCGCGGGCAGCCCAGGCGCGGAGGCGCGTCCCGAAGTGGAGGCCCCGTTCACCGGAGCCTTCGCCGCATTCGGCGCGGAGGCCTCCAGCACCGGAGGTCCAGGCCTAGCCGGGGCCGCGCCATTCGGGGGAGCCAGCACAGGAGGTCCCGCCGGAGCCGGAGCCTTCGCGGAAGGCGCCAACACGGGAGGTCCCGCGGGTGCCCTGGCCGGTGTCTGGACCGACGGCAGGTCCGGGACGGAGCTGCGCTGCGGCGGGGCGGCCGGCCTCGCCATGGCCGGCATGGACTGCTGGTAGCTCGTGGGCGCCGCTTCGATCTCCGCGAGCGAGGCCTGCTCCAGGCCCTGCGGAGACACCCTGGCGTTGGGCGGCGCGAGCACCCGCCGGATGGGCCGGGTGACGTCGTCGTCATCCTCCGGCGCCACCCACACGAAGGTGAACTCCACCGGCCCCACGGTGATGCGGTCGCCGTCGCGCAGCTGCTTCTCGCCGGCCAGCGGCTGGCCGTTCAGCTGCGTGCCGTTCGCGCTGCCCACGTCCTCGGCGAAGTAGCGGCCGCCCTTCGCCGTGATGCGGGCATGACGCCGGGAGACACCGTGGTCATGCAGCACCAGGTCGTTCTCCGAGGTCCGGCCGATCTTCACCTCGGCCTGCTCGAAGGCGAGCTCCCTTCCAACCTGGAGCCCCTGGGTGATGGTGAGCAGGATGGGCAGAGGACTAGCCCCCGACGTTGCCGAACATGAACTGGAACACGATGGGCCCGAAGAGCACCATGAACACCGTGGGGAAGATGCACGCGATGAGCGGGAACAGCATCTTCACCGGTGCCTCGCCCGCCAGCTTCTCCGCGCGCTGCGTGCGGTCGATGCGCATCTGCGTGGACTGGATGCGCAGCACCTTGCCCAGGCTCGTGCCCATCTTGTCCGCCTGGATCAGCGCCGTGACGAACGTCGTCAGCGACGGCAGGTCCACGCGCACAATCATGCTCTTGAGCGCCTCTTCACGCGTCTTGCCCATCTTGAGCTGCTTGAGCACCAGCTGCAGCTCTTCACGCAGCGGGCCCTGGCGGCCCTTCTCCACCACCTTCGCCAGCGCGCCCGTGAAGTCCATGCCCGCTTCCACCGACAGCGTCAGCAGGTCCAGGTTGTACGGAAGCGCGCGGCTGATGGCCAGGTGACGGCGCTTCACCTGATCGTTCAACCAGATGAGCGGATAGAACAGGCCCAGGAGCATCACCAGGAGCGACCAGGCCAGGTTCATCCCGATGCCGTTGACGACGAACAGGCCGGCCAGGAGCGCGAAGAAGGCGCTGACTTCCTGCAGCGCCATGATGTCCTCGGGCTTGTACTGCGACGGCTCGCCCGCCTTGATCAGCTTGCGGCGCGTCTTGGACTCGTAGCCCGGCCACATGAAGCGCCGGTTCATCGCGCCCAGCTTGCGGATGGCGACGGAGCCCGCGCCCTTCATGCCGCCCGCGGACTCGTCCCGGACCTCCGTGAGGAAGCGCTCCAGGATGTTGGTGTACAGGCCGATGCCCAGGAACGCGACCGCGCCCGCGGTCAGCAGCGCCGAGCCGCCCATCAGCAGATATGTCAGGACCTCCTGCATGGTGCGCCTCGTTTCAGATGTCGATGTTGACGATGCGCCGGATGATGAGGATGCCCATGATCTCCATGATGGCGATCAGGGTCACCAGGATGTAGCCGAAGATGTGGTTCATCATCGGCTCCATCAGGTCCGGACGCATGTAGTTGAGCACCATGCCCAGCACCGCCGGCATGGCCGCGACGATCCATCCCTGGAGCTTGCCCTGGGACGTCAGCGCGTCGATCTTGCCCTCCAGACGGAAGCGCTCGCGGATGACCGTGGAGATGGTCTCGAACATCTCCGCCATGTTGCCGCCCAGCTGGCGCGCGATGTTGGTGGACACCACGACCAGCTCCAGGTCGTCGCTGCCCACGCGCTTGCCCATGTTGATGAGGGCCTCTTCCAGGGGCACGCCCAGCTTCACTTCCTTCACGAAGAGGCCGAACTCCTGGGACAGGGGCGGCATCGCCTCGCGCGCCACGTGCTCGATGGCCTGCGGGAACGTGAGGCCGGCCTTGAAAGCGTTGGCCATGGCCTGCAGCGCGTCCACCAGCTGCACGTTGAACTTCTTGATGCGGCGCTTGCGGTAGTGCTTCACGAGCAGCATCGGCAGGAAGAAGCCGAAGATGGTCGAAAGCACCGCGAGGATGGGGTTGAAGATGATGTAGCTGAGGATGCCCAGAAGGCACATGCAGGCGATGTTGAGGATCAACATCTGCCGCGCGTCGATGAACAGGAACATGTCGCTCAAGTCGTTCATCGACTTGGCGACGTACCGCTCCTGGTACTGCTCATACGCCTTCGACAGGACGCTGAAGATCACCAGGCTGAAGAAGAAAACCGAGCCGGTGACGAGGAGGAGGACGATACCTGCGAGCATGGGCGCGAATCCCCGGGGGATGAGGGAGGGG
>NZ_RAWL01000629.1:0-3564 GCF_003668885.1 Corallococcus sp. AB049A
GCGGAGGGTGACGCGGCGGCGGAGGTGCAGTCGCACCGAGAAGCTTCGCTGCGCGCGGCGGAGGAGGCGAGGGACGCGGCGGCGCGGCGGGCGACGCAGGAGGCGATGCTCCAGGAGGCTCGGCGTGCGCAGTCGCGCGCGGAGGCGACGCAGGGGCTGGCCTCGCACCGCGCGGCGCTGCATGCCGGTGAGCCGTGCCCGCTGTGCGGCGCGCTGGAACACCCGTATGCACGGGAGGGTTCCGCGCTGGAGGGCCTGGTCGCGGAGGCCGCGGCCCGGGTGCTGGAGCTGGAGTCCGCGCGCGCTATCGCGGCGAAGCAGGAGAGCGCGGCGAGCGTGCTTCAGGCGACCGCGGACACGGCCGCGACCCAGGCCGAGGCCCGGCGCGACACGGCGGCCCGCAAGCGCACGGCACACCGTGAAGCCTGGCGCGCGGCGCGCGAACGGTGGACCCGTGCGGTGCTGCCGGGTGAAGACGCGGCGAAGTCGGAGGCAGACGCCGATGTGGCAGCCCGGCGTTCAAGCTCGGCCGCTGCCAATGCCGTGCCTCCCGAGGACGCGGAAGCGGCCACCGCCCAGGCGTGGATCCGCTCGGCCCAGGAGGACGTGCGCTCGCGGCTCGCGACCCTTCGTGATGAAGAGGCCTCCGCGGAAGCCCGCGCCGGTGCTGCTCGCGAGGCCCGCGCCCTGCTGGAGACCCGGCGCACCCGGCGCGAGGGCGCGGCCGATGCCCTTCGCAAGGCCGAGGACGCTCAGTCCCGCGCGGCGCAGTCCCACCGGGACGCGCTGCTTCGCCGGGACACCGCCCGTGACGCCCGCGAGCGCGCCCTGACCGAAGTGTCCCCTCCCTTCGCCAGTGAAGAGGCCACCTGGAAGGACAAGCTCGCCGCCGACCCCGCTCGCTTCCAGAGCCGGTGCCTGGAGCGCGTGACGAAGTGGCGCGAAAAGCTCGCGGAGCTGGAGGCCTCCCGCAAGCGCCTGGAGGAACAGCAGGTCCTGCGCGCCCGCGAGGAGGTCCGTCTCCAGGACCGCCATGAGGACGCGGAGACCGCCGCCCACCGCGCGAGCCTCAAGGACACCGCCTTCCAGGAGGCGTCCAAGGCCCGCTCCCGGCTGCTCCAGGGCCGCCCCACGCAGGAGGTGCGCGCGGAGGTCCAGGCTCGCGTCGACGCCGCCCAGGCCGCCTACGAGCGCGCCCGCGAGGACTCCGAAGCCCTCCAGCAGGCGGAGAAGGTCGCCACCGCCCGCGCCGAGGACGCCGTGCGCCTGCGCTCCGAGGCCGCCCTTACCCTGGAGCGCGCCCAGGCCGTCCTCGCGGAACGCCTCGCCGGCAACGGCACCACCCTGGACGAACTCAAGGCCCTGCTGGCGCGCGGCGCCGCCTGGTGCGACGCAGAGGCCCGCGCGCTCAATGCCCTGCGCGAGTCCGTGGCCCAGGCCCGCGCCATCCTCGTGGAGCGCCGCGAGCGCCGCGTCCGCCACGAAGCCTCCGGCCTCCCCACCCTCGCGGAAGCGGACGTCGCGGAACTCTGCGAGCGCCTGCGCACCGACGTGGAGGTGCGCCGCCGCGCGGAGGCCCTGCTGCGCGCGAAGCTGGACACCGACGACGCCGCCCGCGCGCGCCATGGCGCGGAGGCCCGGGCCCTGGAGCAGCGCCGCGCCGACGCGGAGGTGTGGAAGACGCTGGGCGACCTCATCGGTTCGCACGACGGCAAGAAGTTCAAGGTCTTCGCCCAGAGCCTCACCCTGGACGCGCTGCTGCTGCACGCCAACGCGCACCTGCGCGAGCTGGCCCGCCGCTACCGCCTGGAGCGCGTGCCCGGCCATGACCTGGACCTCCAGGTGGTGGACGGCGACATGGGCGACGAGGTCCGCAGCGTCGCCAGCCTCTCCGGCGGCGAGAGCTTCCTCGTGTCGCTGGCGCTCGCGCTGGGCCTGGCCTCGCTGTCGTCGGAGACGACGCAGGTGGAGACCCTCTTCATCGACGAGGGCTTCGGCACGCTGGACCCGGAGACGCTGGAGGTCGCGCTGGCCACGCTCGACGCGCTCCAGGCCACCGGCCGCCAGGTGGGCATCATCTCCCACGTGAGCGGGCTCGCCGAGCGCATCGGCGTGCAGGTGCGCGTGGTGAAGCAGGGCGGTGGCCGCAGCAAGCTCGTCGTCGAGGGCGACGCGGGGATGGTCGTGCCGGCCGGCCAACAGGTGGCCTGATTCCAGGGCCGGGGACACCCGTCCCGGCCGTCAGCCCGTCACCGGCTCCGCGCCCATCAGGCCGCGCACCACCGCGGCCACGGCCAGCGGCGTCGCCACGCGGTCGTCGCTCAGCGCCGCCAGCGCCCGCGCGAACTGCTCCGCGGAGGAGAAGCGCTGCGACGGGTGCGGCGCGAGCGCCCTGTCCAGCACCAGCGCCAGCGGATCCGACACCTCCGGCGCCACCATGCGCACCGGCGTCACCCGCAGGCCCCGGATGGACGCCTCCACCTCCTCGGCCGTCCCGTCCGGATAGGGCGACTCCAGCGACAGGAGCTCATAGAGCAGCACCGCCGCCGCCCACAGGTCCACCGCCACGGAGACCTCGCCCGCGAGCAGCTCCGGCGAGCGGTAGTTCTGCTTGCCCACCCGCCGGAGGTCCATCGCCAGCCCCGCGCGCGAGCGGGCCACGCCGAAGTCCGCCAGCTTCACCTCTCCGCCGCGCGACAGCAGCACGTTGTGCGGGGACACGTCGCAGTGCACCAGCGCCAGCGGCAGGCCCTTGGCGTTGGTGGCCTTGTGCGCGTACGCCAGCGCCTCCAGCACGTGGCGCACCATCATCACGGAGATGTCGATGGGCAGCTCGATGCGCCGGCGCCGGCACTGCGCCAGCACGCGCCCCAGGTCCGTGCCGTCCACCAGCTCCAGCGCCAGGTAGGGCCCGTCCGCCAGCTCGCCGTACTCGCGGAAGCCCACGATGTGCGGGTGGTCCAGGCACCGGGCCAGCTCCCCTTCGTGCAGCAGCTGCTCGCGCGCCTCCGCGTCGCGCAGGCGCTCCGGCCGCACGCGCTTGAGGGCCACCTCCTCGCCCGCACGCGGGCCCTGGAGCATCCGCGCGCGGAACACCTCCGCGTTGCCGCCGCGCCCCAGCCGCGACAGCAGCTGGAACCGGCCCAGGTCGCGCGGCCACTCCGGTGTCTGTCCTTCCTCCAACGTCACGCCTTCTCCCCGGCCAGGCTCGCCAGGTAGCCGTCCAGCGTCGACGCGAAGGTGGCGTCGTCGCTCAGGAAGGCCAGCCCCACGCCCCCGGTGTACTGATCATCCACCACGTGCACCACCAGCGCCTCGCCCTGCAGCCGCTGGCCGTTGGGCAGCTTCACGTCCACGGTGACGACGCTGTCCTGCGGCGGGCGGTGCGCCGTGCGCACGAAGAGTCCCCCGTTGCTGATGTTCAGCGCGTGCTCGCGCACGAAGTCCAGCTCCGTGCGGAACTCCATCTCCAGCTTCACCGCGAAACGCCGGGCGCGGCGCTGGGGTTCGTCACCAGAGGCCGCGGGGGACGACGCGGGCTCCGGCGCCGGCGTGCTCGCGGGG
>NZ_RAWL01000062.1:0-28530 GCF_003668885.1 Corallococcus sp. AB049A
CCGCTGAACAACGGCGTGCTGTCGTTGAGCGACCCGGCGGTGCAGGCGCTGCTCATCGAAGCGTTCCAGGCGGCCACGGGGAGCACGGGGGGCGGGGACGGGAGCACGTTCGACTTCAGCGACCCGGCGGTGCAGCAGGTGCTGCGGACGGGGCTGCCGCTGTTCGTGGGGTACGAGGCGACGGACGGCAGCGGGGCTCCGGAAGGCGTGGAGCGGGGCGTGCGGCGCATCACGCTGCGTTCGACGGACACGCCCAACCAGAACCCGGTGATGCAGGACGTGCTGTGGAACGACGCGCCGCTCGCGGGGCCGCTGCCCCTGGACACGGAGGTGACGTTCACGCCGGTGCTGGGGGCGGGCAGCGAGGAGACCTACGCGACGGCGGACGGGACGCGGACGGAGCAGGTCTTCTTCAGCTGGTTCGCGACGGGCGAGGGCGAGGTGGGGTCGTTCCGTTCGCTGGAGCCGGTGGACGGCAAGCCCGGAGACCCGACGACGACGTACACGACGGCCAAGACGCCCGAGCGCATCACCGTCTGGGTGGTGGCGCGCGACGGCCGGGGCGGCACGGATTGGACGACGCGCACGGTGGACGTGGGGCCCTGAACCGTCACGGAACGATGGTGGGGGAGCTGTCGAAGAGCGCGTCGAACAGGGTGGTCTGGGGTGGACGCGTCCACTCCACGGCGACGGGGACGGGAAGGGCCGCGACTTCGGGGGGGAGCGCCGTGACGTGGAAGTGGGCCTCCAGTTCCCGGGCGATGATGCGCGCGGTGTCGCTCATGGCCGCGGGCAGGGGAGGCAGGTGCAGGTGGGCCTTGCCGCGCTTGCGGCCCTCGTAGTCGAACGTGAGTCCATACACCGTGTAGACCGGTGCCAGGATGCTCAGGCAGCCCACGAGTGCCCAGGGCACGGGCTGCATGGGGATTCCCTTCGCAGGATAGACGGCACAGCGCAGGGATGCCTGGGAGGTCGTAGTTGCTTCCGCCAGGGTGAAGGCTGGAAGACGCATCCTCAACTGTCGCCGGAACTCCTCCCAGCGCTCGTTTCGCTCTAGCACCTGCGCCCAGCGCTCCTGACGGCGCTTGAGCTCGGGATGGGCATCGTCCAGCGACTCCTCGTACGAAGCAGGCCAGTAATGGCGAGCCAGGGTCAGCAGTTCATCCGTGCTGGGGGGCATGGCGCGAGGGCTCCAGCGTCAGAGGTTCAGGTCACCAAACAGCACCGGAGGCGCCCGCTCATCGCATTGCGCCCTGAATCGGGCTCCAGCAAGGGACGCCTCAAAGGTCCTTCGCAGGTGCGCCTTCATCAGCTCACAGAGCATTCCGAGCGGTGAGTCGATGGTTGCGGAGCTGAAGACCACCTGGGCGGCCTCATTGATACGGTCCGCCGCGATGCGCTGTGCCAGCGGGAGGGAGAGGATGCCCTCGTGGGTTCGCAGGGGCGTTTCAACCCCGAATCTGCACAGCACGGACTCGCTGGTATTGGCGCGAGTCAGCCGGATGTGGATGCAGGCGGAGCGCTGACCGCCTTCTTCCCCTGGCGTTGCTTCCTTGAGCGTTACGAAGCGGATCTGCCGGGGCAGAATCCTTCCCGTGACGAGCGTCCGGTCCGTGGGCCCGACACAGGCCATGCACAGGGACAGCACGGCCGCGACTTGAAGCCACCGTCGCCGTGCTGCCTGTGCCGCCATGGTTCACCCCGTCAGCCACGCGGACGCGCGGCCCAGGCCCTCCGCCACGGAGGTGAAGGCGTCCGCCGTGCGGACCCGCTCCTCTCCGAAGCGCTTCACATACAGGTCCCGCACCGCCGGAATCTGTGACGAACCCCCCGTCAGGAAGACCGCGTCAATGTCCCTGGCCTCCGGGTGCTTCGCCAACAGCCCCTCCGTGCACTGCGACAGTTCATCCAACAACGTGCGGCTCGCTGTCTCGAACTCCGCCCGCGTCATCGGCTCGTGCAGGTGGATGCGCGCGTCCTCGAAGTCGATGGTCGCCACGTCCTCGCTCGACAGCTTCACCTTCGCCGCTTCAATGGCCCGGAACAGCCGGTAGCCCAGGTTGTCCATCACCAGGTCGTAGAGCGCTTGGATCTCCGCCGGGTGGTCGCTCGTGTCGAGCATCACCTCCAAGAGCTCCTGCGTGGACTTCTCCCGGATGAAGGACATCTCGTGCCAGTTGAGCAGCTTCGCCAGCACGTGCTGCGGAATGGGCAGCCGCTTGTGGCTGAAGCCCTTCACCTTGTACGTGCTCCCCGCCCCGAAGCGCGGCAGCAGCTTGTGCCGCATGATCTCCGCGTCGAACCGGTCACCACCGATGCGCACGCCCGTGGACCCCACCACGTCCGGCCTGCGGTCCAGGTTCCCCCGCCGCGACGGGCCCAGCCGCATCAGCGTCAGGTCCGTCGTGCCGGCGCCGAAGTCCGCCACCAGCACCAGCTCGTCCTTCTGCAGCCGCGCCTCGTACGCGAGCGCCGCCGCGATGGGCTCAATCAGGAACTGCACGTGCTTGAAGCCCGCCAGCTCCGCCGCCTTGCGCAGACGCTTCTCCGCCAGCGCGTCCGCCTCCGCGTCCGGCGTGAAGACGGCGGGCCGGCCCAGCACCACCGCGTCCGGCGCCTCGCCCAGGTGCGCCCCGGCGGACTCGCGCACGCGGCGCAGCAGGATGGCCACCAGGTCCTCGATGGTGAACGTGCGCCCCTTCACCTGCGTCGCCCGGAAGGACGAGCTGTGCAGGAAGGACTTCACGGACTGGATGAACCGGCCGTTGTTGTCCTCCAGGTAGCGCTGGATGGCCTCCGCCCCCGTGAAGACCTCGCGCTCCTCCTCCGCGAAGAAGAGCACGGAGCGGAACAGCCGGGGCTCCGGGGTGTGGGGCTGCAGCGGCAGCACGGTGCCGTCCGGCAGGGCCAGGGCGGTATTGCTGGTTCCGAAGTCGAGTCCGCAGGCGCGCATGGGGGGGCGCCCCTTATCGCCATTCCCCCGGACGCGGTAGCCCCAAAGTGAGTGCCTGCCGCAGGGCGTGCGGACGGACAGGCGCTCGCGGCGCACCGCCTTGGCGCTCCACGGGCCACCTCCATCTTTGACCTGTCATCCCTTTGACAGGAGAACCGCATGAAATCGCGCGCAGCATGGCTGGGGGCAGGACTCGCCGCACTGGTAGTGGGCGCCAGCGCCTGCCAGGACCAGGACCGCTCCCGCCAGGAGCGGACGGACAACAGCCCCGGACATCAGGTGGAGCAGGCCCAGGCCCAGTCGGAGAAGGCCTTCGACGACGCGCGCGACGCGCAGAAGGAGGCCTCCAGCCAGCAGCGCGAGGCCGCCCGCGCCCAGGAGGACTTGCAGCACCAGCAGCAGGAGCTCCAGGAGGCCCAGGCCAAGGCCCAGAAGGAGGCCCAGGAGGCTCAAGCCAGCCAGCAGCAGGCGCAGGCGCGCACCCAGCAGGCCCAGTCCGTGGCCCAGCAGGCCCAGGCCAGCGCGCTGGCCGCCCAGCGCCAGGCGCAGCAGAACTTCGCCACCCAGCAGCAGCAGGCCTCCAACGACAGCGCCGCCGCCAACCAGCGCATCGCGGACCAGAGCGCCCAGCAGCAGCAGGCCGCGAACCAGAACGCCGCCACGCAGCAGGCCGCCATCGCCCAGAACTCGCAGGCCCCGAGCGACCAGAACTCCCAGGAGCAGCAGATCTCCGGCGACGTGCTCAGCGCGAGCGCCCAGGAGGTGCTGGTGAGCCAGGCAGGCGAGCCGCGGCTGCGCCTGAAGGTGGGCCCCAGCACGCAGGTGCAGGTGGACGGCCGGGCCGCCAGCGCCGCGGACATCCAGGAGGGCGCGCAGGTCCGCGCCTCCTACCGCACGGACACGAGCAGCGGCGAGCCGCAGGCCCTGCGCATCGACGCGACGTCGCGCGCGCAGCCGGCCGCGCCCGCTCCGGCGGAGAGCGGCGAGTCCTCGCCCGGAGCTCGGTAGGCGCCCCGGTAATCCGTCACGGCGCCGGACATGCCACGGCCCCGTGCCTTCGCGCTTCCCAACGCGAGGGGACGGGGCCGTGCCGTGTCGCAGCCTTGAAAGACGCTTCCTCTGCTTACGCGGCCAGCTCGGCCTGGTCCAGGCCGGCCTCGGCCATCAGGTTGGCCAGCTCCGCCTTGAGCTTGTCCTTGGCGCGGATCTCCAGCTGGCGGGCGCGCTCGCGGGAGAAGCCGAAGTGCTCGCCCAGCTCGCTCAGGGTCATCTCCGAGTCGCTCATCACGCGCTGCTCGATGATGAAGCGCTCACGCGGATCCAGGCGCATCAGCGCGCGCTGCACCAGGTTGCGGGTGAGGCCCGCCTGCTGACGGTCCGCGACCTCGTCCGCGTGCGAGGCGGACTCGGACTCCACGAAGTCCAGGTGCGTGGCGTCGCCGTCCTCGCCCACCGGCGCGTCCAGGGACAGGTCCCGGCCGCCCATGCGCTGCTCCATCTCACGCACTTCCGCGGGCTTCACGTTCAGCTTCTTGGCGATTTCGTCCGCGTTGACGATGTGGCCATCGCCGGCGCCCAGCTTCTCCAGCTCGCGGCGCGTGCGGGCCAGGCTGAAGAACAGGCGGCGCTGCGCCTGCGTCGTGCCCAGCTTCACCAGGCTCCAGTTGCGCAGCACGTAGTTCTGGATGTACGCGCGGATCCACCACACCGCGTACGAGATGAGCCGGATGCCCTTCTCCGGATCGAACTTCTGCACCGCCTTCATCAGGCCGATGTTCGCCTCCTGGATGAGGTCGGACATCTTCAGGCCGTAGGAGCGGTACTCGTAGGCGACCTTCACCACGAAGCGCAGGTTGCTCGTCACCAGCCGGTGACCCGCGGACAGGTCGCCCGCGCGGAAGGCGCGCGACAGCGACTGCTCGTCCTGCGGGTTCAGCAGCGGGTACTGGTTGATCTCCGAGAGGTAGGTGGAGAGCGAGTCGGCGGAAGAGAAGGAGTTGGAAGCCTGCATGGGGGGTCTCTCTCGGGGAAGAGGGCGGGGTGTGTGACCGCCGTTTGCTGCGACGGGGAGACCTTTAGCAACGCACGGGCCAATGCCAGCGCGCAGGCAACCTCAATGATTCCAGGGCGTTGCGCGAAACGGGAGCAATGCTTAGGACGGAACCCGGCAGTTTTTACAGCGCGGGGTTCCGACACTTCTTCCGGGTGCCTCGCGGGGAGGGTTGCCAAACCTGCGACCCGGGCACAGGGCGGATCACATCCCCCAGGGATGTGGGCACGCCCCGGCTCCCCTGCCTGGAGGGCAGGGAGGCGGAGGTGTGGAAGGAGAAGCCGCCCGGGGGCACGATGGGAAGCGTGGAGGTGAAGCTGCCCACCACGTCGGTCTTGATGAGCTCGCCGGTGTTTCCGGGACGGTGGGGGCCAGGCCGTAGAGGTCCTCGTGCAGGTCCATGATGCCGTTGCCATTGGCATCCACCAGCGTGTCGTCCGCCGAGTCCGGCGTGCCCTGGGTGTTCACGTAGCCGCGCGCCACCAGGTCGTCGTAGTAGACGAACCCGAGCGCGTGCGTGGCCGCCGAGCAGTGGTCGACGAAGGTGACGCGCAGCTGCTGGTCCTGCGCGAACACGATGCGCTCCGCGGACGTGGGCACCGAAGGCAGGGCCATCCGCAGCGTCGCCTCGGGCGTGAGGGCCGTGTTCACCAGGGACGTGAAGGCGGCATCCGGCGGCAGGCACTGCGGCGCGGTCCAGGTCTGGCTGCTCGACGTGCCCGTGTTCACGGCCGTCCCCAGGGTGCCCGCGCTGGCGCTCCAGGAGAACGTCAGCGGGCTGCCCTGAGGATCCATGGCCTGGATGGACAGCAGCGCGTTGCCGCCAGAGGGCAGGTCCTCCGCGGACTGCGACGCGCCGGTGAGCTGCGGCGGCAGCCGGATGGCCTTGGCCTCGGCGTGGGCAGCGCGCGGGGATGGAATGACACACAACAGCCCCCCGGCCACGAAGGCCAGGAGGCGGAACGGAGACAGGTGCAAGGACAGACTCCTCGGGATGGGAATGCCCGGGGGCTATCAGAACCACCTGACAGGCTGATGGTACCAGGGTCCGTCAGGTCAACGCCTTGCGCAGCCGTTTGGGAATGGCCTCCGCGTGCCAGCGCTGCACCTCGCGAGCGATTTCAGCGGACCGCTCCGCGCGCTCGTCGCGGGCCTGGGGCAGCAGCTTTCGCGCGGCCTTGCGCTGTCCGGGCGGAGCCTCCGCGGCGGCGCGCTCGAAGAGCTCCAGGCGCACGTCCGCGTCGTGCAGCTCGCCCAGGCCGTCCTGCAGCGGCACCAGGACCTCCAGCAGCGCGCCCACGGTGCGGCGGAAGGCGGGCTGGAAGATCTCCAGCTCGTAGCGCAGCTTCTTCAAATCCTTGCGCAGGGCGTGCGCGGACGCCGCGTCCGGTGCGTCCGCGTAGCGCACCAGGCGCTTCTCCACGCGGCGCAGGCGCTGGCGCAGGTGGCTGCGCACGCGCTTGCCGGAGAAGCGGTGGGCGTCCTCCAGCGTGTCCAGCTTCTTCAGGAGGCGCGGCACGGTGCGGTCCGTCCAGCGCTCCAGCTCCGCGCGCAGCTTCTTCTCCTTGCCCTTGAGGCCGGACAGGTGGGACTGGCGCAGGCCGGCCAGCGCCTTGCTCGCGTCCTTCTTCCCCTTCGCGGCGGTGTCCAGCCACTTGTCCTGGACGTGCAGATCGCGCACGTCGCCCAGCGCGTCCTGGAGGCGCTTCACGTCCGCCTCCAGCCGGGTGAGCTTGCCGGTGGTCTGGAACACCTGGAGCGCGGCGCGCAGGCGGCGGGTGGCCACGCGCATGTCGTGCACGCCGTCCTCGTCCAGCTCACCGTCCAGCTGGCTCTCCGGGTGGCGCACGTCCGCGAGCCGGCCGGCGAGGATGCGGCGGGCGGCGTCGCCCACGGCGGTGTCGGGGCCCAGGCCCCGGATGGGAGTGGGAGGCGGCATGGCGTGTCAGTCCTCCTTGAGGGCGTATTGCTGGACCATGCGCTCCGCGGCGTCCGGGCCCTCCCAGCCGAGGATGCGCGCGTCCTTGTCCGCGAAGTGCACCACCGCGAGGAAGAAGTGCTCCAGCTCCTCGCGCTCGCGCCGGGACAGGTCCTGATAGGAATTGAGGTGGTCCGAGCGCAGGGTGTTCACCGGCACCAGCAGGAGCCGGTCATTGCGCTCGCGCTCGCCGCTCTTCGCGCCCTTCTGCTTCTGGTCCACCATCAAAACGCCCAGCGCCCGGCAGGGCAGCACCACGCCGGGCCAGGTGGGCACGTCCCAGTACACCAGCGCGTCCAGCGGGTCTCCGTCCGGGCCCTGGGTGCTGGGGATGAAGCCCCAGTCGAACGGGTAGCGGAAGCCTCGCGTCAGCGGCCGGGACAGCGTGAAGGCCTGGAGCTTCGGGTCGTATTTCAACTTCACCGTCGAACCGCGGGGCGACTCGACGACGACGTGCAACGCATCCTGTTCGCCGCGCAGGGGCAGGCGGGTGAAGTCGGTGGCCATGGACCCTCAGGCTGGGGTCGCCCCAACGCCCGCGGCAAGTGCCCCCGTGACGGGAGTTTCACTCGCCAACCCTGGCCTCAGTGCAGGGGCCGGCCCAGGGGCAGCGCTGACTCACGGCGCGCCACCAGCTTGCGCGTCGCGCGGGCCGCGGCCAGGCCTCCCAGCGTGTACCAGGCCACGGTGAGCAGGGACGTGGACGGACGGGCCTGGGACGGCTTGCGGCCCAATCCCAGCTTCGGCGGCAGCACCACCGCGCCCACGCCGGCCAGCAGGCCCAGCATCGCGCCGCGCAGGTAGGGCCGCCTGGGGCGTCCCAGCGCCACGAGCGAGAAGAAGAGACCGTTGGACACCAGGTCCCCCACCAGCGTCTGGCGGTGCAACCGGCGGCCCTTCGCGGGCTCGCCGCCGAAGAAGCGGATGCCCTTCTCCAGGGAGCGCATGCCCAGCACGTCCATGCGCGGCGGATGCTTCAGCACGCGCCGGGCGCTCTCGTGCACCAGCGTGAGCGCGGCGGCGCCATAGAGGCCAGGACCCAGGGCACGGAACACGATGCGCGGCGGAGCGGGAGGTTCGATCATGCCTCCCAAGCTAGGCACCGCACGCCCGGGATTCCCGCCCCCGCGCGCCTGCCCGCCTGCCCGGCGTGCCAGCGTCAGGAGCTGCAGCTCACCACCAGGTGCCGGCCCCAGGTGGGCGGCGGCGCCGCGTAGGACTCGTGGGCAGGGTGTTCGTCAAACGGCGCGGACACCAGCGCGAGCACGCGGTCCACCTCCGCGAAGTCCCCCTCCTGCGCGCGGGTGATGGCCTGCTGCGCCACCCAGTTGCGCAGGATGTACTTGGGATTGACGCGGTCCATGCGCGCGCGGCGCTCGGCGTCGTCGCTTCCTTCCGACTCCAGCCGCGCCCGGTAGCGCCCGGCCCAGCCGTCGAAGCCCTCCGGCGGCAGGAAGTGGTCGCGCAGGGCGTCGTTGCGAGCGCCGGGGCTGGAGTCGAACCGGTTGAGCGCGCGGAAGAAGCGCGCGTAGTCCACGTGCGAGCCGGCCATCAGCGCGAACAGGTCCTCCAGGAGCGAGCGGTCCTCGTCGCGGGCCTCCTTCAGGCCCAGCTTCTCGCGCATGCGCGTGAGGAAGTGCCGCGCGAACGTGGGCTGGAAGAGCGTCAGCGTGGCGCGCGCCTCGTCCTCGGTGATGAGCGTGAGCAGCGCCTCGCCCAGACAGGCCAGGTTCCACAGCGCCACGCGCGGCTGCTGGTCGAACGCGTAGCGGCCCTGGTGGTCGGAGTGGTTGCAGACGAAGCCGGGGTCGAAGTCGTCCAGGAACCCGTAGGGTCCGTAGTCCAGCGTGAGCCCCAGGATGGACATGTTGTCGGTGTTCATCACGCCGTGCGCGAAGCCCACCGCCTGCCACCGCGCGACGAGCTCCGCGGTGCGCTCCACCACCTCCGCGAAGAAGCGCGCGTGGCGGCCCTCCTGGCCCGCGAGGTGCGGGAAGTGCGCGGCGATGACGTGGTCCGCGAGCGTGGCCACGTGGCCGGGCTGCTCCGTGTGGTGGAAGAACTCGAAGGTGCCGAAGCGCACGTGCGACGGGGCCAGGCGCACCAGCATGGCGCCGGTCTCCACCTCCTCGCGGTACACCGGCGTGCGGCTGCCCAGGATGCACAAGGCCCGCGTGGTGGGGATGCCCAGCGCGTGCAGCGCTTCACCGGCCAGGTACTCGCGGATGGTGGAGCGCAGCACCGCTCTCCCGTCACCCCCGCGCGAGAAGGGCGTGGGCCCTCCGCCCTTCAGGTGCAGGTCCCACCTGCCGCCGTCCGGAGCGCGCGCCTCGCCCAGGAGCAGCGCGCGGCCGTCTCCCAGGCGCGGCACGTACACGCCGAACTGGTGCCCCGCGTACACCATGGCCAGGGGCTCCATGCCGGGCAGCAACGTGGCCCCGCCGAACACGCGCGCGAACTCCGGGCGCGCGGCCTCCTCCGCGTCCAATCCCAACAGCCGCAGGGCCGCCGGGTTCACGCTCACCACCTGCGCGTCCGGGAAGGGCGCGGGGGCCACCCGGGCGGCGAACCCGGGGGGCAGGCGGGCGTAGGTGTTGTCGAAGATGAGCTGTTCGAGCGAGGCCATGGGAGGGAAGAACAACCGTCAGGGCACCTGCATGCCCCGCTGCACGGCGGGACGGCTGCCCACGCGGTGCAGGTACTGGATGATGTTGGGCAGATTGGTGAAGAGCTCCGGGAAGAAGTCCCGCGCGCCCTTCAGCCACGGGTACGTGGCGATGTCCGCGATGGAGTACGTGGTGGCCAGGTAGTCCCGCGACGACAGCTGCTGCTCCACCACGTTCAGGATGCGCTTCGCCTCCGTGTGGAAGCGGTCGATGGCGTAGGGAATCTTGGTGCTGGCGAAGCGCCCGAAGTGGTTGAGCTGCCCGAGCATGGGCCCCAAGCCGCCCATCTGGAACATCAGCCACTGCGTCACCTCCGCCTTGCCGCGCGGGTCGGTGGGCATCAGCCGGCCCGTCTTCTCCGCCAGGTACAGCAGGATGGCGCCGGACTCGAAGAGGGACAGGGGGCCGCCCTGCGCGTCGTGGTCCACGATGGCCGGAATCTTGTTGTTGGGGTTGATGGCCAGGAACTCGGGCTTGAACTGCTCACCCTGGGTGATGTCCACCGGGTGCGTCTTGTACGGGAGGCCCAGCTCCTCCAGGGCGATGGAGATCTTGCGGCCGTTGGGGGTCTTGAACGTGTACAGGTCGATCATGCCTTCACTCCCGTGAGCTGTTCGCTCACCTGCCAGAGCCGCTCCGCGAGCGCGTCATCCCGGGCGGCGGACGACGGCTTCGCCTTGCGGCATTTGATGAAGTACTCGCCGCTGACGCCCGCCACCTCCGGCGACGACGCCAGGTAGATGGAGGTCCGCGCGCCCTTTTCGGGGGAGAGCATGAAGGGCCCGGCCAGCTTGATGAGGTACTTGAAGAAGCCCTGGCTGTTGTGGCCGAAGCCCGTGGCCACCGCGCCGGGGTGCAGCGCGTTCGCGGTGACCTGCGTGCCGGCGAGCCGCTTCGTCAGCCCGCGCGAGAAGAGGATGTTGCTGAGCTTGGCGTTGCCGTAGACGCGGATGCCGTCGTAGCGGCGCCTCTCCGTCTGCGGGTCGTCCAGGAAGTTCGAGTACGCCAGGCGGTGTCCTTCGGAGGACACGTTGATGATGCGCGCCGGGCCGCTGGCCACCAGCAGGTCGCGCAGCAGGTGCGTGAGGAGGAAGTGGGACAGGTGGTTGGTGGCGAACGTGGCCTCGTAGCCGTCCACCGTCACCTGGCGCCGGTCGATGATGAGCCCCGCGTTGTTGAGGAGCACGTCCAGCCGCGAGTGTCGGTCCTTGAACGCCTTCGCCAGGTCGCGCACGGACTGGAGCGAGGACAGGTCCGCGAGCAGCGACTCCACGCGTGAGCCGGGGGCGGCCTCGCGCACCGCGGCGACCGTCGCCTGGGTGCGGGCCTCATCCCTGCCGGAGAGCACCAGCGTGGCCCCCTTGCGCGCCAGCGCCTTCGCCGTCTCCTGGCCGATGCCACCGGTGGCCCCGGTGATGAGGCACACCTTGCCGTCGAGACGGTCTTCGGGAAGCCCTGCCGCCATGGGACGCGCCCTCCTGGAGTTCGGGGACGCGTTCTATACGCTCCCCGCCTTCCCCGCGCAGGAGAACCTGCCGGGGAGGCGGGTGGTGCACATCAGGTGGAGACCTGGCTGATGTCCTCCGCCTGGCGGCCCCGGCGGTTGCCGCCCTTGGGGGGCATGGTGACCCCCGCGCGCACGTCGCCGTTGAGGTGGCTCTCCAGGAACCAGAGGTCCTCCTCGGTCTCGCCCAGGGTCTGGGTGAGGAGGTCCGCGGTGACGGGGTCGTTCACCTCGTCGGACTTGTTGATGCCGTCGCGCAGGCTGGCGGCGTAGCGGCCCACGCGCTCCACCAGCGCGCGGATGTGGGCCTCGCCGTCCACGGCCTGCAGGTCGTACTCCGGCAGCTGGCTGTTGTTGGTGGCCAGGCGGATGGTGCCCTGGGCGTAGCCACCCAGCGCGCCCGCGCGCTCGGCGTAGGAGTCCGCGTGCTTGCGCGCGTGCTTGGCCACTTCGTCGAAGAGCAGGTGGCGGCTGTAGAAGTGCGTGCCGCGGATGTTCCAGTGCGCCTGCTTCACCTGCCAGTGCAGGTCGATGGCGTTGGCGAGCAGCGTGTTGAGCATGTCGATGAGCTCTTCGCGCGCGTCCTGGGGAAGGTTCACGTGGCTGGTCGTGTACATGGTCCTGATCCCTCGTTGGTGGGTTGCGCGCGGCAGACCGTCGGCATGACGTCCCGGCGCTTCCCACAGGGTGGGGATGGAGGCGGCCCTTGGCCACGGCGCGTCCTACACCGCCCGGCTGTACGGCTGGCCCGGAGGGCGGGCGGCCAGCCAGCCTGACACTCAGCCCGCGTTGGGGGCGGTCAGCCGGGCGGCGACCTCCGTGGCGGCGCGCACGCCGGACTCCACCGCGCCGTCCAGGTAGCCGCAGCCCTCGATGGCCGTCTCGGTGCCCGCCCAGTGCACGCGGCCGAATGGCGCCCGCAGCGCGTCCCCGATGGCGGTGAGGGTGCCGGGGCGGGGCAGGCCCACGTAGCAGCCGGTGCTGAAGGGCTCCTGCTTCCAGTCCAGTACGGCGATGGCCACGGGCGTGAGGGCCTGGGGGCCGAAGAAGCGCGCGAAGTCCGCGAGCGCGGCGCGCTGGAGGTCCGCCTCCGGACGGCCGGTCCACGCGCGGGCGGTGTCGCCCAGGAAGAAGCCCACGAGCGCGGGGTGGTGGCCGTGGGGGCCGCAGTCGTCGAAGCACAGGCGCACCGGGCCCACGTCGCTGACGGCCTCGCCGGACAGGCCCGCTTCGCGCCAGAAGGGCGTGGCGTAGGTGGCCACGACCTTGATGACGCTGCCCATGGGGATGTCCGCGTGCGCGCGGCGGCGGCCCGGGGGCAGGTCCGCGCCAAAGTCGATGCGCTCCGCGAGCGCGGGCGGCGTGGCCACCACCGCGTAGCGCGCGCGGAAGGCGCGGCCGTCCTGCGTGGTGGCGGTGACCCCGCGCGCGTCCTGGAGCAGGGCCTTCACGGGCGCGGAGAGGACGACGCGGCCCGTGGGCAGGCCTTCCATCAGCTTGCGTGAGAGGGATTGCGCGCCGCCCACGAAGCGCTCCGCCTGGGCGCCGCCCTCGATTTCGGTCAGCGGCATGAGGCCGCCGTTGGAGTGCACGTAGGAGAGGAAGTGCAGGAAGGACAGCTCGGACGGCTCCGCCGCGAACACCGCGCGGGTGGCGATGTCCAGCGCGGCGCGGGCGCCCCAGGTGGGCACGTGGCGCTGCTTCCAGTCCTCCACGGTGAGGGCGTCCCACTCGGCGGCCTTCGGCGCGGCGGCGGGCTGTTCTCGGGGGACGCGCCTGGCCAGGCCATCCAGCTTCCAGACGATGCGCTGCAAATCCAGGAGGGACAGCAGGGGCAGGGACGGGACCTTGCCCTGGTACGTGCGGCGCTCGCCGCGCACCTCCAGCACCTTGGTGCCCTGGTGGTGCTGGGCAAAGCGCTGGAGCCCCAGCGCGTCCGCGAGCTTGAGGACGTGGCGCTGCCGGGGGCCCACCCACTGGCCGCCCAGGTCCACGAGCCCGCCGCCCACCTCGCGGGTGAGGGTGCGGCCCCCCACGCGGTCTCGCGCCTCCAGCACGGCGACGGTGGCGCCGGTGCGAGCGATGTCCCGGGCCGCGGTGAGCCCCGCGACGCCCGCGCCAATGACGACCACGTCCACGGTTTCACCCATAGGGCCGCGGACTCTACGCCGGACGCGGCGGGTGGATAGGATGCGCGCGGGACGTCAGAAGGGAAGGGTGGAGGACCGGATGTTCGCGTTGGAGCTGGTGGAGAAGGTGCGGCAGGTGTCGCCGGGCGTGGCGAACGCGCTGACGACGCTCGCGGTGAAGAACATCGTCCCGCTGGCGGCGGCCATGGGCTACCGCATCGACGAGGTGACGGACTCGCGCGTGAAGGCCACGGTGCCGTTGGACCGCAAGACGAAGAACCACGTGGGCAGCGTGTACCTGGGCGCCCAGGTGACGGTGATGGAATTGACGATGGGCGTGATGCTCTTCCGCCGCTTCCCGCCGAGCCAGTACAAGATGCTGGTCAACCGCATGGAGGTCGCCTTCCACGCGAAGGCGAAGACGGCGGTGAGCGCGGTGTGCGAGCCCCCGGAGGAACTGCTCGCGAAGCTCGCGTCGGAGCTGCGCGCGACGGGCGACAAGGCGGAGGCGTGGATTCCGGTGCGCCTGCTGGGCACCGACGGCCAGTGCGTCGCGGAGTCGCGCTTCCTGGCCGTCTTCAAGCGCGGGTAGCGACCGCGCCTACCCCGTAGCTCGGTTGGATGAAGCGGCGGTTTCCTGAACCGCGGGTTCGCTGGATTTGGTACCCGATTGGTACCGAGTTTGCCCCTCCTGAAGCGCTGTCTCGGTCGCGCCTCGAACCCCCGAGCAGTCAGGGGCTCCACTCAAACCCGTGGGAGCCCCTCCGTAGCGTGAGCCCTGGCGAGGTGTGGCTGGGGAGGGGCAGGTGGAGGAGCGCGGGCGGGAGTACCGGCGCAGGCAGCCGGAGGGGACGGTGCTGTACGAGGCGGTGAGGGAGAACCAGGCCCCTGCCGCGCACCTCATGGGAAGGCGGCCTGGGCCGACGTGTCTCCCAAGGGGCTCAAGCGGCTTCTCCACCCGCCTGGCGTACTGCCCGGGCGGCCCCGTCAGCGGCCCTCCTCGGCTCCTGCGCTCCAGCCCTCACCCTCAACATGGCCTTTATCCCACCTATGCGCTCCCTGTTCATGCGGGCTTGATCAACACCTCACGCCCTGGGCGGGCCCCGGCGACGCCGCGGGACGCTTCATGTAGGCGCCCGGTGTGAGCCCGATGAGCTCACGGAAGTCGGCGATGAGGTGCGCCTGGTCGTAGTAGCCCGCGTCCACGGCGATGCGCCCCCAGTCCCTGGAGGTCGCCGTCATCCGTACGGCTCGTTGCAGGCGAACGGTCCGCGCGAAGTCCTTGGGCCCGATGCCGACGTTCTCCGTGAACGCTCGGCGAAGGTGCCGCGCCGTCACGCCCAGTTGCTCCGCCACGGTCTCCACCCGAACCGCGTCTCCTTCGAGCAGGTGGACCGCGCGGCGAGCGAGCCGTGCCGAGGCCGGTTCAAAGGTCTGGTGGGCCCGCAGGGCGATTGCCCGGGAGACGCGGTCCAGGACCTCCGGCTGGCTTCGCGCGGCCAGGAGCTCGAAGCACAGGTCGCCACCCGGACGTCCCCAGAGGTCTTCCAGCGGGACGATCCGGTCCGTCAGCGCGTTCGCCGCCACGCCCAGGAGCGGCACCGCCCAGCCTGGCTTGAACTGAAGGATGAGCGCGCGCACGATGTCGGGGGCGTTCTTGAACAGCGCCTGCGTTCGCGGACCCACGACGCAGAGATCGCCTCTGCGGCCCTCCTCGAGCACTCGAAAGACCAGCGTCGTTCTTCCGTCGGGCAGCCGTTCGTGACGCGCGCTTCCTCCGATGGGCACGAGCGCGTGAACGTCCTCGACGAAGCGGGAGAGCGAGAACGTCGGGGCGGCGGGAACCCTCGTGCGCGGCATCGTCGCACTCTCGCGCGTCCACCGCGGTCATTCAACCCGGCAGGCAAGGCGCGGGGAAATGTCCGGTCCTTCCAATCGCAGAACAGCGGCGGGAGGTACGAAGACACTCATGAACACGCCAGCTCCCGCGCCCGTCCTCTCCCTCAGCCCCATCGTGCTGCCGGCTCCCGGCCGCGCCGTCGAGCTCCAGCTGCGCATCTCCGCGCCCGTGACCGGAAGCAACCTGCCCATCCTCCTGCTGTCCCACGGCCACGGACGCTCCAACCATCTCTCGTCACTGAACGGCTACGCCCCGCTCGCCAACTACTTCGCGGCACATGGCTTCGTCGTCATCCAGCCCACGCACCTCGACTCGAAGACGCTCTCGCTCGGCCCTGATGCTCCGGATGGGCCCCTGTTCTCGAGGTCACGTGCCGAGGACATGACGCGCATCCTCGACCAGTTGGATGTGATTGAGCGTGCCTTCGTCGGGCTCGCCGGGCGCATGGACCGGAGCAGGGTGGCCGTCATCGGTCACTCAATGGGTGGGCACACCGCGAGCCTGCTGCTTGGCGCGCGGTACAAGGACCCCCACGATGGAACGGAAGTGAACCGCTACGAGCCGCGGATCAAGGCCGGCGTCCTGCTCGCCGCGCCCGGCCGGGGAGGAGACGCGCTCACCAGGTTCGCGGCGGAGAACTACCCCTTCTTCTCGACCACCGACTTCTCCCGGATGACGACGCCCGCGCTCGTGGTCGCTGGCGACAAGGACGCCTCGGCCCACCTGACGGTCGCGGGCCCCGCCTGGCACGCGGATCCCTATTTCCTCTCCCCAGGCCCCAAGTCCCTGGTCACCCTGTTCGACGCGGAGCACGGGCTGGGCGGAGTGTCTGGCTATGACGTCGCGGAGACCACGGACGAGAATCCCGAGCGCGTGGCGACCGTCCAGCGCCTCACCTTCGCCTTCCTCCGCACCGCGCTCCATCCCGGAGACTCCGCCTGGCAGGAAGCGCAAGACGCGCTGACACGCGCGACCCCACCGCTCGGCCGGGTCGAATCCAAGTAGCCGCCCCGGGCCCTCTCACGGCGGTAGATCAAGCTGGGCCTACTCCAGCGGCGCGGGAAACGCGGGCAGCGCGGCGAAGTCCTCGGGCACGTGTTCGCGGATGACGCGGGCGTTGGAGTCCCTGGCCAGCGCCTCCACGCGCTTCATGGACTCCAGCGTCTGCTCGCGGTTGAAGTTGTACACGGGCACCAGCTGCCGCTCGCGCGACTGGGGCAGCGGCCACAGGTCACCCGTGAGCAGGACGGCGCCGGACTTCGCCGTCTTCACCAGCAGCACGGTATGGCCGGGCGTGTGCCCGGGCGCCTGGTGGATGGTGACGGCGCCGTCGCCGAACACGTCGTAGGGGGCGTCGCCCTCGATGCGCACGGTCTTCGCGTGCTCCAGCGCGCTGTAGTGGGGGACCTCGCCGCGCTGTACGGCCTGTTCGGAGAAGGCCGCGTCGCGTTCTTCCGCGTCCACGAGCCACGTCGAGCCCGCGAACAGGTTGGCGTTGCCCGCGTGGTCGAAGTGCAGGTGGGAGAACGACACGAACTCGACGTCGGCCGGGGCCAGTCCCAGCTCACCCAGCGAGGCCGTGAGCTTCTTCTTCACCTCGAAGCGCACGGGCTGACCCTGGGGCCGCATGCCGTCCGGCAGGTCCGCGATGCTTTCGGAGAGGCCGCTGTCCCAGAGCAGGTCGCCCTTCGGGTGGCGGATCAGGTAGCACGGGACGACGGTCTCGGCGGGCACGCCCTTCATCGAACCGTCGTCCGCCATGAAGCCGGAGTCGCCCAGCTCCACGCGGCCGCAGTGGATGGCGTAGAGCTTCACGCCCGGGGCCGCGCGCGGAGTGGGGGGCGCCCCAGCGCACGCGGTGAGCAGGAGACAGGCGGACCACAGGTGAAGGGTCTTCATGGGGCGGCTCCAGGGGGGAAGCGGGGGAGTCAGCTACCGCGTCGGCTCTTCTTCCATCAGGAAGTCGCCAATGGTCTTCCACATCGCCTCGAACTGGGGGCGGCGGAAGCCGGAGCCGGAGATGAGCCAGTCCACGTGCGGGGGCTGGTGGGCCGGCTGGTCGAAGTGGCCAATGGCATCCAGGTGGTCCGCGCGCACGGCCGTCAGCACGCGGCCGTACACCTGCGAGCGCGTGGGCACGATGCCGTCACAGGCCGTGGGGCCGGGCATGGCGCCGTAGGCCTGCACCAGCGCCGCCGTCTGCGCGGGCGTGTGCAGGGGCAGCTGCGTGAGCGGCATCCGCTGCGTCTGGCCGTACACGAACGCGTAGATGGTGTGCGTCAGCTGCGCGTACGGATCCAGGCCCGCGGCCAGGCGCGTGCGCAGGGACGGCGGACGGGCCTGCGTCACCACGGAGCCGTAGCGCACGCCGGGCCGGTCATGCGTGCCGCCGTTGAACAGGTCGATGCCCTCCGGCGTGAGCTGGGGGATGAGCGACGTGTCGCGGCCCACATCCCACAGGAACTTCGTCACCGCGTCGCGCCGCTCGCTGGAGAAGTCCCCCAAGAGCTGGTCGAAGAGCTGATCCAGCAGCGTGGCCTTCCACCCCAGCTGATCATCCGCGCGCGCCATCAGGTGCCCGAAGCGGAACACCACGCTCAGGGGCAATCGCCCGAAGCGCAGCACGTACATGGTGAACAGCGACAGGAGCTTCAACAGCTGCTGACCGAAGAGCCCCAGGAAGAACGTGGCCAGCGGCGTGCCCGCGTGGGGCGCGGACAGCGTCACCACGGAGCGCACGCGGCGTGCGAAGGGCTCCAGCTCCAGGGTGTCCGACACCTGCGCGCCGGGAGAGACGAACAGGCGGGCATCCAGGCCGCCGGTGGAGTGGCCCACCAGGTGGATGGGGCCGTCGTCACCGGAGGCCGTCTCGCTCACGGCCTTGAGCAGGTCCGCGGTGCGCTGGCGGATGGATGCGGTGGGGTGGGAAACGATCGTCACCACCTCCGCGTCGACCCCCCTGCGGGCGAGGTCCTTCTTCAGGAACTCGTACGCGTGGCCGAAGTAGAGGAGCTCGCCCAGGTTGGTGAAGCCGAAGAAGCCAGGGACGAGGTAGACGTGGTGCTTCACGGACATGGGTCGCCCAGCATACCCCACGCTCCCGGGATGGGCTTGGAATACCCCGGGTCCCACGCGGTTGACGCGCGCCCGGCCGCGCTGACAAGACCGGCCGTCCGTTTCCCCCAACCACGAAGGAAGACTCCCCGTGTACCGCAGACTGCTCGCGCTTGGCCTGCTGACGTCCCTCCCCGCCGCGGCGGAAGAGGGCATGTGGACCTACGACGCCTTCCCCGCCGCCCAGGTGAAGAAGGCCTACGGCTTCGAGCCCACCCAGGCCTGGCTGGACAAGGTGCGCCTGGGCTCCGTGCGGCTCGCGGGAGGCTGCTCCGCCAGCTTCGTGTCGCCGGACGGCCTGGTGATGACGAACCACCACTGCGTGCGCAGCTGCATCGAAGAGCTGACGACCGCGAAGGACGACCTCTTGGCGAAGGGCTTCCAGGCGAAGACGGCGAAGGAGGAGCGGCGCTGTCCCAAGATTGAAGCCAACCAGCTGGTGGAGATGACGGACGTCACGGAGCGGATGAACACCGCGACGAAGGGGCTGACCGGCGCGGCCTTCAACACGGCGCTCAAGAAGGAGATGGCCGCGGTGGAGGGCGCGTGCACCACCGGCGCGGACGTGCGGTGTGACGTGGTGACGCTCTACAACGGCGGCAAGTACCAGCTGTACAAGTACCGCCGCTTCCAGGACGTGCGGCTCGTGTTCGCGCCGGAGTTCTCCATGGCGGCGTTCGGCGGGGACGCGGACAACTTCAACTTCCCGCGCTACGGCTACGACGTGTCCTTCGTGCGCGTGTGGCAGGGCGACGCGCCGGCCAAGAGCCCGGACTACCTGCCGTGGGCGAAGGAGGGCGTGAAGGAGAACGACCTCGTCTTCGTCTCCGGCCACCCGGGCGGCACGGAGCGCAAGAGCACGGTGGCGGAGCTGGAGTTCCAGCGCGACGTGGCGCTGCCCCAGACGCTGCTCCAGCTGTCGGAGATGCGCGGCGCGCTGCGCGAGTTCACCAGCGCGTCCGCGGAGCGCTACCGCGTGGCGCGCTCCAGCCTGCGAGGCGTGGAGAACGGACTGAAGGCCCTGAAGGGCCGGCAGGAGACGCTGGCGGATCCGTCGGTGCTCGCGCGCAAGCGGCAGGAGGAGGCGGAGCTGCGCAAGCGCATCGACGCGAACCCCCAGGCCAAGGCGCTGACGCAGGGCATGTGGGAGGAGACCGCGCAGGCGCTGGACGTGTGGCGCCGGATGATGAACGACTACCGGATGAAGGGCGCGGGGGACGCGTTCCGCTCCGACCTGTTCTCCTACGCCCAGGCGCTGGTGCGCGCGGCGGATGAGCTGCCCAAGGCGAACGCGGAGCGCCTGCGCGAGTACACGGACGGCCAGCTGCCGGCGCTGAGGCAGCGGCTGCTGCGTGAGGCGCCCATCCCGGCGGAACTGGAGGCGCTGACGCTGACGTTCGGCTTCAACAAGCTGCGCGAGACGCTGGGCGCGGATGATCCGTTCGTGCGGCTGGTGCTGGAGAAGGAGGCCCCGGCGGACCTGGCGAAGGCGCTGGTGAAGGGCTCGAAGCTGGGCGACGTGAAGGTGCGCAAGGCGCTGCTGGAGGGCGGCAAGGCGGCGGTGGACGCGTCGAAGGATCCGATGATCGTCCTGGCGCGCAAGGTGGACGCGGAGACGCGTGCGTCGCGCAAGCGCTACGAGGACACGGTGGAGGCGGTGCTCAAGCGCAACGGCGAGCGGCTGGCGAAGGCGTACCTGCTGGTGAACGGCACGGCGGGCGCGCCGGACGCGACCTTCACGCTGCGGCTCAACTACGGGCAGGTGAAGGGCTGGGACGACAACGGCAAGGCGGTGCCGGCGCTGACCACGTTCGGCGGCGCGTACGGGCGTGACACGGGCAAGGAGCCCTTCAAGCTGCCGGCGCCGTGGGTGAAGGCGAAGGGGAAGGTGCCGGACGCGACGCCGCTGGACATGGCGACGACCAACGACATCATCGGCGGCAACTCCGGCTCGCCGGTGGTGAACCGGGACGGGCAGGTGGTGGGGCTCATCTTCGACGGCAACCTGCCGTCGCTGGGCGGCCGCTACCTCTACGTGCCGGAGACGAACCGCGCGGTGGCGGTGCACGGCGACGGCATCATGGCCGCGCTGGAGCACGTCTACGGCGCCACCCGCGTGGTCAACGAGCTGAAGGGCGCGCAGGCGGCGTCCGCGGCCCCGGCGCGCTGAGCTGGCGACGCCCGAGGGGGCGGGAGGACAAGAGTCCTTCCGCCTCCATCAGCGTTACGCGAATCGATCGCCTAGAGAGAGTCAAACGCGACGATTCATTGTCAACGCTTGCGCGGTAGCCGACGCGGGTTAGGAACCCGAAAAACGAAGTAGGGATGAGCTGCTTGGTACCAAACGATAGTCGCTAGTGCATGTTCCCGGAAGCTGCGGCTGTTCCAGAGCTTGATCAGCTCACTCCGGTGCAGCCTGTGCTTAGTGTCCTCACAGTGCTTAGCGGCGAATGCTCGCCCCTGATAGGGGTCGAGCTTGGGCCAAGGGTTGGTCTTGTCGTTCAGATGGCCGTGCGGTACCGAGGGATAGGAGTCGTCGTCATTCTTGGTGAAGCACCATCGGTTACGAAGCTCTGGTGGGATGAGCTGTAGAGGGAAAGGTTCATCAGGCGGGCGTGCACCTGTCTCATGGTTCTGTGATTCATTTCCCGTGGCTTCTTTCTGCGAGGCGTGTGGTTCGACATGCTCGCTATGCTCCTCTGTGCGCAGAGAGTTGGCTGCGCGCTCCGGGTTCCCGCGAGGATCGTCACCTAGTTGGCCACCGTTACTCGGCGTGCTCTCCAACAGCCAGTGGAGGATTTCAATACGCTCTTCGTACTCGTGTAAGCCGAGCAGGCCGTAGTCGAATTGCAAGCTGGTAAGGAACCAGAACGTGTCTGCGCCTTCATCACTCAAGACATCCCGCATTTTTAGCTTCCTCTTGTTCTAGACTTCTTCACTGCACCGTCATTCCTGCAAGGCGCTTCCACTATCGATTTCATTGGTGAGTTGCTCTGCCTGACCTTATGGGAGAGCAGCGACAGCAGCCCTTCCGCCTCCAGCGCGGCCCGCACGGAGGGGACGTGGCCCCGGTGCGTCTTGAAGCGCTGGAGGAACAAGCGCACCTGGTGCGCCGGCGGGGTCTCGTATCCCCAGCGGGGGTGCTTCAGGGTGTCCAGGAAGGGGAGCACGTCATGCTCGCCCAACAGCGGCCGGTGCGGCGTGGAGGCTCGGGTGTGGCACTCGCGCAGGAAGCGATTGAAGGTGCGGTGGCCTTCGGGCTCCAGGAGGACCGCGCGCAGCAGCTGGGCCTGCTCTCCGCGATCCAACAGCGCCCCCTTGCGCTGTGCGTGCCTGCGCACCCAGTACTGATTGCGCCACGCCTTCTCGGTGGGGTCCTCGAACGCGTCCGTGTACTTCACGTGGCCCAGCGCGTGCTCACCGATGACACCCCGGGGCAGCAGGCTCCGCACGTGGCTCAGGCGATCCTCCCGGCGCAGCTCGCGCGTGCGCGCGGTGGCCCAGCGGATGAAGGGCTTCACCTTGTCGCCGTCGCGCCGCCACCTCACCTCCTGGCCAATCTCCTTGCGCTCCCACGGCGCGAAGGAGGGCAGGTCGCGCTCGTCGTCTCCGAAGCGCAGCCATGTCGCCAGCTCCTGCCGCACCTCCTGGCGGGCCGCGCGGTGGATGCGCGCACGCGCCGCTCGCGCGGCCTCCCGGTTCTTCGACGGCAGCAGCGAGCGCGCCATCTGCCGGACCTTCTCGTCTGAGTGGATCATCGTCCGCGGCCCTCTCGTGGCCGGCGCGGACGTGGCGTGCACCCATCACCTGACGCGCATCGGACGCACTCCCACCGCATCGCGTCGGGTGCAAAACAACCGTGAGGCAGAACCTCCCGGGTGCTTGGTGCGTCGCGTCAGGAAATCACTACCGTGGGGATGCGGACCTGAATCCGCCTCTGTCTTCGCACGGTTGCGTTCCCCGGAACGTCTTCCGTCCGGACGCCTTCCCGGGGTGGTTGGGAGACGGCGCCCGTCGTGCGGTAGCATCTCGTTCGTCTGTCGCCGGGGGGAGGGAGGATGCACGATGGTGGTGGAGGCTCCGGAGCCCCGGACGATGTCGGCCATCATGTTCACGGACATGGAGGCCCCCGCAGGTCAACGCTGGCGAGATGAGTCGCTACAACAAGCGCTGCACGAGGAACACGGCGTGCTGGTGCGCGGGCTGCTCGCGCGCCACGGCGGCCGCGAGGTGAAGCGGATGGAGGAGGGCGGCTTCCTCCTGGAGTTCGAGTCCGGCCCTCCCGCGGTGGCCTTCGCGCTGGAGTGGCGCGCCGCCGTGGACGCGCGCAACCGCGCCGTGCCCACCGAGCGGCGCGTGTCCGTCCGCGCGGGCGCGCACCTGGGCATGGTGGTGCACCGCGACGGCGACGTGTTCGGCGAAGGCGTCAACCTGGCGGCCCGCATCGAGTCCCTGGCGCGCCCGGGCACCGTCTACGTCAGCGAGACCGTGGCCGCGCAGCTGGAGGGCCGGCTGAAGGCGCCGCCCGTCAAGCTGGGCCGCAACGAGTTGAAGAACATCCGGTTGCCGGTGGCGGTGTTCCGCATCGACACACCGGCGGAGGGCCGCAACGAGCGCGCGCTCCTGTCGCGCGTGCGTTCACTGCTGGGCCGTAGGCGCGCACGCGCGGACGGTTGAGGCTTGTGGCCGGGCGCGCGGCGGTATGGTGCCGCGCCATGTCCGAGCTCACCCTGGTCGTTGGTTCCAAGAATTACTCCTCGTGGTCGCTGCGCCCCTACCTGGCCCTGGCCCACACCGGCCAGCCGTTCCAGGAGGTGGTGGTGCCTCTGGACACGCCGGAGACGGCGGCGCTCATCGCGATGCACTCGCCCAGCGGCCGGGTGCCGGTGCTCAAGCACGGCGACATCGTGGTGTGGGATTCGCTGTCCATCTGCGAGTACCTGGCCGAGGCCTTCCCGGACGCGAAGCTGTGGCCCACGGACCGCGCGGCGCGCGCGATGGCGCGCTCGGTGACGTCGGAGATGCACTCGGGCTTCCAGGCGCTGCGCACGAACCTCCCCATGGACCTCACCGCGCGCAAGACGGTGCCGGGCGTGGACGCGCCGGGCGTGCACGCGGACATCGCGCGCATCCAGGGGCTGTGGGCGGGCTGCCGCGAGCGCCACGGCAAGGGCGGGCCCTTCCTCTTCGGCGCCTTCTCCATCGCGGACGCGTTCTACGCGCCCGTCATCACCCGCTTCGTCACCTACGGCGTCCCGTTCCGCCCGGAGAACGCCGCGTACCGCGACGCGGTGATGGGCCTGCCCGCCATGCGCAAGTGGACGGAGGCCGCCCAGGGCGAGCCGCCCCTCGCGCGCTACCGGTAGGAGGACTAGGGGGCGCGGAGCTCGTCCAGGCGCTTGCGCATCGTCCGCCGCAGGAAGTCCGTGCGGTGTGCGTCGAAGCCAATCTCCTCCAGGCGCTCCAGCCAGGGCTCCGCGCGGGTGCACAGCTGGTCGAGCAGGGTGCCGATGGCCTTCGCATTCACGCCGTAGCGCTCGCCAAAGGCGATGAAGTGGGCGCGCCGGAGGTTGTCGTCGCGCCCTTCAAACTGTAGGGCCATGCGGTGATCACCATACGGCACGGTGGTGAGCAGGTCGTAGGCGGGTGACAGACGGAACCCGCCTCCGGGCCCATCCGCCAGGATGCTCACGTTCTTGGCGTGCAGGTCCCCGTTTCCAATGAGGTAGCTGAACGAGAGCAGCAGGAGGAAGCGCGCAATCTCGGCAACGGGCGCGGCGCAGTTGTCGCGGAGTCCTTCGGCGATGGCCGCGCACTTGATGCGGTACTTGTCGCTGGTATAGCGATCCAGGAACTGACAGGCGTCCTCCTGGTGGATGCGGCGCAAGCGCTTTTCCGCCTTCAGCCAGCTGCGATCAAAGCGCTCAACGAGCAGCCCGTCGTTTCCATCACGGTCATGGATGAGCTTCGTGGTGGCGACGCGCAGGCCGCACTGTTTCGCCATGCCCATGAAGAAGTGCTCGTTGCGTACGAGCTCGGGTTTGTCTCGCGGGTTGAGCTTCAGGATGTAGTCGCGCTGTCCTGACGAGGAGACCGGAAAGGAGATGGTGGACGCGGAGATCTTTTCCTGAACGCCCGGGATTGTTGGATCTGGGCTTGCTGCCTCCATGAGTGGAAGGCTTTGGGCAAAGAGTTCGGAGAAGAGAACGGACTCGGGCTTCCATTTCGCTCTTCGGCGCGCTGTTTTGGGGAAGGGTTCTCCATGAGGAATGACGGAGAGGTCCCCTACGGTATCGGCCCCAGATGCCACCAGCAGGCTGAGCAGGTCATCCTCCGACGTCTTGACGTTCTCCATGAGAACCCGCAGGCGCAGTCCCTCGGGAAGGAGGCCCGCGAAGTAGGTGTGGAGGTTGGTGCCTAAAGTCTCTGTACGACGTCTCGAATAGGGGAGATGGACCGTGATGCCACCAGGCTCAGCCCTGTGTTGCTCAAAGAAGTCCGTCGCGTACTCGAAGATGGAACCATGGCGGGTCCGGGTGATGGAGCCGACATGGGTGGACTCACGCCACACCTCCGCGACCTCGACTTGCGTCGGGTGGATCATGACGTCGGCTCGCTCACCCGCAGACGTTGTTGGCCTGGCTCGAGTGTCAGCTGAAGCCCCAGCACGTGAAGGACGTCCAGGAGCTTGTCCAGGCGCAGAGTGGCTTTCCTGCCGCTCTCCACGTCGTAGATGAAGACAGGCCCGCACCCTGCCAGGACGCTGACCTGCTGCTGGGTCAACCGAAGCTTCGTGCGTTGGGTCCGGACGGCTTCCGCAAGGGGTTGAAGCCAAGAGATCTCAGGTCGAGCCATAGGTCGTACATTTCTAAATCCATTCGATCGAGTGGATTTCAAGTCGATTTTGGGCTGGAAGTCATAACCTGACCATCCGACACGCTATAATCCATCCGAACGGATGGATTTCAATTTAAACCTAAGTTGGAATCGCGAAGTGACCGCCCGGCATGGCAAGAATCCATGCGAGCGGATGGATTTGTCGCCATCCGAGTCCGGGCTCACAGCCCCAGCGACTTCAGCTGCGCATCGAACGTGGGCGCGTCCGTGAAGACGTGCCCGCGGATGCCCAACGCGCGGGCCGCGTCCACGAACTCCGGCAGGTCGTCGAAGAAGGCGGCCTCCTGGGGCGCGCAGCCCGCCTGCTGGAGCGCGAGCTGGTAGATGGCCGGCTCCGGCTTCACGTGCCCCACCTCGCAGCTCAGCACCAGCGCGTCGAAGCGCTGGAGCACGGGGAGCAGCGGCTTGAGCCAGGCCACGTGCAGCGCGTTGGTGTTGGACACCAGCACCCGCTTCACGCGGCCCGCCAGCCCCTCCACGCGCGGTAGCACCGCGTCGTGCACCTGGAAGTGGCTGCTCCACAGGGGCGCGAACTCCTCCATGGGCAGGTCCACGCCCAAGGCTCCGCAGACGTCCTTGCGGATGCCCTCCGCGTCCAGCAGGCCCCGGTTCGCCGCCGTCCAGCCCGCGCCGGTGAGCCTGCGCGAGGCCTCCTGAGGCTCCAGCCCCGCCCGCGCCGCGAGCCTCCTGAAGAGCAGCGCGTTGTCGTGGAACACCAGCACGTTGCCCAGGTCCAGCAACACGGCCTTCACAGCGGACACGATGGCTCCTGTCTCAGATGCGGTAGGACCGCGCGACGCCTTCCATCTGGCTGGCCACGTCCTGCAGCCGCTTCGCCGCGCCGGTGGTGGACCTCAGGCTGGTCTGCGTCTCCGTCATCATGGAGGACAGGTCCGTCACCGCGCTGAAAATCTGGGCGATGCCCGCGTTCTGCTGGTTCACCGCGCCGGCGATCTGCCGCGCCGCCGCCGCGTTGTCCTGGACGATGGTGGCCAGCTCCTTCAGGTGCTCGCCGCTGGTGCGCACCTGCTCCAGACCCTCCGCGACGCTGGAGTGGCTCTGCTCCGTCATCTTCGCCGTGGAGATGATGGCGTGGCCCAGGTCCCCCAGGATGTCGCGCACCTTCTCCGTGGCCTGGATGGACTGGTCCGCCAGGTTGCGGATTTCGCGCGCCACCACGCTGAAGCCCTTGCCGTGCTCGCCGGAGCGCACCGCTTCGATGGCCGCGTTGAGCGCGAGCATGTTGGACTGGTCCGCCAGGTCCTTCACCGTCTGGGTGATGCCGCCAATCTGCTGCGTGCGCTCGTTGAGCTGCACGATGCGCATGGCCATCTCACCGGACTGCTCGTGCAGCCCCTGGAAGCCATCCAGGCTGTCGCGGATGGCGACCTCGCCCGCGCGGCCCACCTCCTCCGCGCGCGCCGCCACGCCCAGCACCGTCTCCGCCTTCTCCGCGGCCAAGAGCGACGTCTGCTTGATCTCCTGCGCCGTCACCTGCGTCTCCTGGAGCGCCGCGGCCTGGCGGGCCACGTTGCGCTCCTGGACCTCGGAGGCCAGGTTCAATTCCGCCACCGTCTCGCTGAGGACGTGCGTGCCCTCCTGGAGGCTGGTGGCCGTCTCGCGCAGGTTCTTCATCATCTGGCCGAAGGCCTCGGTGAGCTCGCCCACCTCGTCGCGCCCCGCCTTCACCTCCATCACCTGCGTGAGGTCGCCCTCCTTCACCACGCGGCGGACCACCTCGCTGAGCGCGCGCAGCGGCCGGGTGATGCCGCGCGCCAGCATCCACGAACCCAACCCGATGACCGCCACGAAGAGGGCGGCCAGCCCCCGCACCAGCCGGCGCATCCCGTTGAGGGGCGCGTAGGCCTCGTCGGGGTCCACCTGGGCCAGGAACCTCCACCCGTCCCCCACGTCGCGCACCTCCGAGCCGTTCACCGCGACCACGGCCACGCGGCCCGTGTCGTCGTGCGCGCCGGGGCGCGTGTCGAACAGCGTCCGGCCGTCCGTGCCCCGCAGCTCCAGGGCGAAGCTGGTGTGGCCGCGGTGCCGGGCGCGGGCGAGCGCGGGCTTCACCAGCTCCCCCACCTGGCCCCAGTCGAACGCGGCGAGCAGCACGCCCAGCCGCTGGCCGCGCTCGTCCATCACCGGCACCGCCAGGGGCAGCACGTGCACGCTGTAGATGGGGTCCTCCACCTCCACGCCCTCCGCGGTGGTGATGCCGGCCTGCGCCTTCTGGAACCACGGCGCCTGACGCACGGTGGCCGCGCTCCCGGCGTACGCCTCGCGCAGGGCGGGCGTGCTGGCGGACACCGCCACGCCGTCATCGCTGAAGAGCACGATGCCGTTGAGGGTGAGGTAGCGCCGCTGCAACAGCGACAGCATCGCGTCACTGGCGGCGGGGTCCTTCGTGCGCAGCGCCTGGCGCAGGACCGGGTCCTCCGCCCAGCTTTGGGCGCTCGACTCGCGCTCCGCCAGGGTGGACTCCAGCAGGTCCTTGAATCCTTCCGCCTCCATGCGCAGCGAGGCGTCGATCTGCGCCTCCGTCTGCTGGCGCATCAGCTTGTCCTGCAAGCCGGTCAGCGCGAGCAGCGGCACGCACGACACCAGGGTCATGTACAGCAGCAGCCGGCCACGCAGGGTCAGGGACGGCAGTTTGAAAGAAGGCATGGCACGCCGGCGCGAAGAAGAGGAGACCCGGATTCCTATACCAGAACCCGGGCCCCATACTCCCCTGGCCGGCAGGCCGCCTACAGCACCGGCACCCGGTCAGGCAGCTCCCGTGCGGGCAGGCTGGAGTAGTCCGCGTCCAGGTCCAGCCGCACCCGCTGCCTCACGCGCGTGCTCAAGAGGCCCCGCAGCAGGCCCAGGAAGCCCGGGGGCGCCGCGATGACCAGCTGGTCGAACATGTGCGTGTCCACGCCCCGGTCCAGGCGGGCGGACAGCTCCCGCGCGAAGCGCTCGTGCTCCAGCTGCCGCCGGCCGTCCGGCTCGTTCTCCGGCACCGGGCCATGCAGCGTGCCCGCGTTGGGGTTGTCCGCCTGGTTGAACAGGTCGACGGGCTTGGCTCGGCTCTCGTCATGTTGGAATTGCTCGATGAGGTCCCACTTCTCAGCCTTCGCATCCGTGGCGAAAAGCCGGGCACGACTCGCGTTGGCCACCAGGATCCAGAGCCTCTTGTCCGCCATCTTCACGCCTCCTTGTCTCTTGAGGGATGCGGACCCCACCGGCCACCGGCAAGCTTCCCCCAGCGAGCCGACTCCCTGTCGCGCGGAGGCCAGGCAGCCCGCCCGCCGCCCCCTTCGCGGAAGCGGGAACACGAACGGGAACACTCCCCGTGCC
>NZ_RAWL01000630.1:0-3561 GCF_003668885.1 Corallococcus sp. AB049A
GGCCGGTGGTTGCTTGCGCTCGTGCCCCTGGTGCTCGTGGGGGGCGCGTTCTTCTGGTGGCAGGGAGGCGAGGGGGCCGAAGCGCCGGAGGGCGCACCGGAGCCTCCTTCCGCCCCGGTGTCCGACGCCCACGAGGCGGCCCGGGCACCGGCGGAGCGCGGCGGCCAGGCCCTGGCGGCGGCCGAGCCCGCGGCGCCGTCACTGCTCAGCCCGGAGGCCCGCGAGCGCGAGGCCCGCCGGGAGCTGTGGCAGAAGCGGCTGGAGCGCGCGAAGCGCTCGTTGGAGTCCTACGTGGCGGCCACGCGCTACCCGCCCGAGTCGCGGCCCAGCCGCGAGCACCCGGACCAGATGGAGCTGGCGGAGCCGGAGCGCACGCGGCCGCTGAGCCCCAAGGCCGCGGAGGACGGGACCTCCGACGTGCAGCTGCGGCTCAAGCAGGACAAGGTGTTCGTCGTCGGTGACGAGTCCGTGCTCTTCACCGTGGCGTGCGAGGACTCGCGCCGCTCGCCGCGCCCGTGCGAGGTGGTGTCCGCGACGGCGCACGAGGCGGACCACCTGGCGGACGCGGGCGGCATGCCGGGCGTGCCGGTGGCCTTCGGCGATGCCGGCCAGGGCGGCGACGCGGTGGCCGGGGACGGGCTGCTCACCGGGCGCTTCCAGCCGTCGAAGCAGGGCTTCGCCATGTTCTCCGGCACGCTGCGCGTGGCCCTGCGCGTGCGCTCGGGGTCGCTGGAGGACTCGGCGTTCTTCGACGTGCTCTACACGCCCGCGCCGCCGGCCACGTTCACCGGCAGGGTGCGCGAGGTGCTGGAGGGCGGGTCGCTGGACCTGTACCTGGCCGTCCAGGTGCGCAAGGCGGGGCGGTACGTGGTGTCCGGACGGCTGGACGACGAGGGCGGCGTGCCGTTCGCGGTGCTGTCGTTCAACGAGGAGCTGCAGGAGGGGGCGCAGGAGGTGAAGCTCAACGTCTTCGGCAAGGTCGTCGTCGATGACCAGCCCACCTTCCCGCTGACCCTGCGTGACGTGGAGGGCTTCCTGCTCAAGGAGATGGGGGACCCGGACCGCGAGCTGATGGTCACGCTGCGCGGGCCCGTGCACACCACGCGCGAGTACTCGCTCTCGCAGTTCTCGGATGCGGAGTGGAGGAGCCCCGAGCGCGACCGCTACCGGCGCGAGCTGGAGAAGGACGTCATGGAGGCGCAGAAGCAGCTCGACGCCGCGCTCCAGGACACGCCGGAGCCCTGATCAGGATTCGAGCGGAGGCGGCGGGGGCGTCTGGGCCGCGTCGACCTCCACGAGGTCCGCGTCCTGCACGTCCTCGACGTCCGCGGCGTCCACCACGACGCTCGGCTCCGGTTCGGAGACGGGCGCCTCGCGCCGCGCGGGCGGCAGCGGCGTGCCCGTGGACAGCGCCTCCGCGTAGGCCGCGGAGTAGGCGGCCTCCGCCTGGACGGCCTCCATCGTGAAGTCGTCCGCGTCCGCGAGGAAGTCGCTCGATGACGGGGCGGCCTGGGGCGCTTCCAGATTCAGCTCCGGCCCGCTGTCCTCCATCGTGGCCAGGAATTCGTCCGCCTCCTCCGGGACGACGTCCACGTCTCCGGATGCCTGAAGGTCCGCGTCCTCCGTGCCCAGCTCGTTGCTCAGCGCGTCCAGCTCCTCGTCGCTCAGGCCGGACAGGTCTCCGGACTCCAGGAGGAAGAGCAGGTCCTCCGCCTCCTTCGAGGAGACGGTGCTCGGCATGGTGTCCAGGTTCTGCAGCTCCCACGCGGCCGCGTCCGGCGACAGGATGTCGGACGGGTCCATGGAGGGATCCGCCGGCGGGGCCTCCGCGCGGCGCTCCGTCTGCTGGAAGTGGCGCGCCTGGAGCATGGGCGTGGACGCCTGCGGCAGGCCCAGCCGCTGCGCGTACGCGGGCGCGGCGGCTTCGAAGGTGCTCTCCCCCGCGAAGGTGCGCAGGTGGGGGTTCTCCAGCAGCGCGGCGCGGGGCTCCGGGTCGTCCGAGGTGGAGGACGCCGCGTCCGGCGTCAGCCCCAGGTCCGCGAGCAGCGCACCCGCCAGGTCGCCGTCGGCGTCCGCCTTGAAGTCGCTGGCGTCGGAGAAGCCCTTGCGCACCGGCTCCACCGGCGTCATGGGCTCCTGCTTCACCGGCGCGGTGACCTCCAGCTCGGAGGAGATGGACCAGGCCCGGGAGGTGGAGATGCCAGAACCCACGCGGCGGATGGAGGTCATGGTGGTCCTCGGGTGATGGCCCGCAGGTCGGGCGGCTCCTGCATTGTCCGCCGGGCCCGGCGGGAGTTGCTAGGGGGCGCGAGTGGATCCCCATCCGCCACGAGGCCCGGTATCCTACCGGCGCCCATGACTCCCACCCCTGCCGCGAACGTGGACGCCGGACCCGCGTCCTCCCACGAGGTCCGCCCGGGCCTCCGGGGTGTCCCGGCCGTTGAAAAGTCACGGTGGGACGGGGCCGGGACGACCGCAACGTCGCTCGGTGGACAGGAGAGCGTGGGTGCGCGGAGGGGCCGCGAACCCAGGCGTCCTCCAGGGGCGAAAACCCCTTGGGGGCGTCCCGGGCGTGAAGCGGCCGGGCCGTTGGCCTCCCGTTTGCTGTCCGGGAGCCCAGCCAGGAGGCGGTGGTGATGAGATTCGAGTGCGCGGGGCAGACCCACATTGGCCGGCGTCCGCACAACGAGGATGCGTACTGCGTGTTGCCGGAGCGCGGGCTGTTCGTGGTGGCGGACGGGTTGGGGGGCCAGGAGGGCGGAGAGGTCGCCAGCCAGTGCGTGGTGGACACCTTCGCGGGCTTCAGCGACCGGTTGGACCGGGACCGCGACGGTACCTGGCCGGATGCGGTGGACCCCGCGCGAAGCCGCGAGGAGAACTACCTGGCCGCGTGCACGGCGCTCGCCCAGCGCACCCTGCGCGTGCGCCGCGTGGGCAAGCTCAAGGAGATGGCCTCCACGGTGGTGGCGCTCGCGGTGGGCGAGCGCAGCGCGGCGGTGGCCCACGTGGGCGACAGCCGCCTGTACCGCCTGCGCGAGGGCCAGCTGGAGTCGCTCACGCGCGACCACTCGCTCATCGAGGAGCTGCGCGCGGCCGGCCGCGAGCCGCCCGGCAACCCCGCCAACCTGCGCCACCTCATCACCCGCGCCCTGGGCACGGAGAACGCGGAGCCCACCGTGCGGCGTCTGGAGACGCAGCCCGGGGACGTCTTCCTCCTGTGCTCGGACGGGTTGTATGAGCCGCTGGGCCTGGAGGTGTTGCAGGAGCAGCTGCGCGCGCCCGCTTCCGCCCAGGCCGCGTGTGACGCGCTCGTCGCCGCCGCGTACGAGGCCGGGGGCCGCGACAACATCACCGCCGTGGTGCTGCGCGTGGCCGTCTAGCCACCCGCCGCGCCACATGCTGGGAGTGCGAGGCGGTTGAACCCCACAGGTCGGTCCTGACCGCCGACCCGACGCGATGGGTCCGTCAGGACGGCGGGGGAGTCAGCCAGCACAGGGACTTCAATCCTTCGCATCTTCCAGGTTAATCTGGGGCCTCCCCCTCGCGTCTCCCTCCCCCCTC
>NZ_RAWL01000631.1:0-3558 GCF_003668885.1 Corallococcus sp. AB049A
CAGGACTGACAGGCCGTCACACCGGCCCCCGCCTGCTTTTGACAATTTGTCCCAGGCGCCTGCCCCCGCTGTCCCCCTGGCTGGGGCCCTGGCGTATTCCGAAATAATTTCAAGGACTTGGCCGTAGGTCCTGGGTTTGACGCCCGCCCAACGATGGCACCTGCCTTGCTCAAGGTCCCAGCTGGGGCTGGCTTTCTCCCGGAAGCGTGATGGAACTCTTCTTTCGCAAGTACTTCTGGAGCGTGAACCTGTTGTTCATCCTGCTCGTCGCCCTGCTGGCGGCGCGCACGGTGAACCTGTTCGTCGAATCCTCCATCTCCCCCGCGCCCGCGTCCGAGGCGCCCGCCCGCGTCGCGCAGCGCACCCACGCCGCGGACAGCGGCCTGGCCACCATCGACGCGGAGCGCCTGTCGCGCCTCACCGGCGTGAAGCTGCCGGAGCCGGAGGTCGCGGTGAAGGAGCCCACGGCGCCGGAGTTCGACGCCAACGCCCCGCCGGCCAAGAGCGGCCTGCGCGTGAAGCTGCTGGGCACGCTCGTCGCGGCCAACCCCGACTGGTCCTTCGCGTCCGTCATGGACATGAACACCCAGCGGTCGCAGACGTACATGATCGGCAACGACCTGATGGGCGCCACCGTCATGGAGATCGAACGCGAGCGCGTCATCATCAACAACCACGGGCGCCGCGAGTTCATCGACGGGCAGCCGGGTGACGGCGCCGTCGCCTACACCCCGCCCCCCACGGCCACGCCCGCCGCCACCCCGACCAACAGCCTGGGCAACGGCATCAAGTCCACGGGTGAGAACGAGTACGAAGTCCCCAAGGCCGAGATCGACAAGACGTTGAGCAACCTCAACGACGTGGCCATGCAGGCGCGCATCGTGCCCGCCTTCAAGGACGGCCAGGCGGTGGGCTTCAAGCTGTTCTCCATCCGCCCGGACAGCATCTATTCGAAGATCGGCGTCCAGAACGGTGACGTCATCCGCCGCATCAACGGCTTCGACATGAACAGCCCCGAGAAGGCGCTGGAGATCTACTCGAAGCTGAAGGACTCCAGCCGCATTGAGATCGAGATCGAGCGCAACGGCGCGCCGATCCGCAAATCCTACAACGTCCGTTAAACACCCCCGTCAAAGCGCCCGCTCCTCCATGAAGACGACGCTCCCGTCCTGGATGCTCTGCCTGTGCCTCGCGCTCTCCGTTCCCGCGTGGGCCCAGCGCCGTCCTACACAGCCCGCCAACCCGGCCCCCACTCGCGAGGCTTCGGGTGAACGTGACCGGACCATCACCCCGCAGAGCGCCAGCCCCGCGCCCGCCGAAAACCAGGGCCCGCGCCAGACGCCCACGTGCGAGCAGGCCCGGCGCAACGCGCGCTACGGCATCTACTTCGACAAGGTGGACATCGAGAAGCTCGTCCAGACCGTGTCGGACGCCACCTGCCGCACGTTCATCCTCCCGGAGAACGTGCGCGGGAAGATCTCCATCATCGGCCCGGAGAACGGCCGCGTGGAGGTGGACTCGGACTCGTTCTACTCCGCGTTCCTCGCCGCGCTCGACGCGAACGGCCTGGCCGTCTACCCGTACGGCCGGTTCCTGAAGATCGTCGACAAGCGCTCGGCGAAGCAGAACCCCATCCCGACCATCGTGGACGACACCACCCCGTACACGACGAACGAGCAGATGGTCACCAAGCTGTTCAAGATCAAGTACGTGGAGGTGGAGCCGCTGCGCGGCGTGCTCCAGCAGCTGGTCTCCAAGGACGGCGACACCATCCCGTACCCGCCGGACACCATCATCGTCAACGACGTGGGCTCCAACATCCACCGCCTGGAGCGCCTGATCAACCAGCTGGACAGCCGCTCCTCCAGCGACGAGATGCGCATCATCCAGGTGCAGTACGCCACCGCGCAGGACGTGGCCAACACCATCCAGAAGCTCTTCGAGGCCAAGGCCGGCGCGGGCGGCCGCGCGGGCCAGCGCCCCGGCAACTTCACGCAGGGCCAGCCGGGCCAGCCTCCTCCGGGCGCGGAGGGCGTCTCCGGCACCGAGTCGGGCGGCGCCGTCACGCTGTCGCAGATCATCCCGGACGAGCGCACCAACAAGCTCATCGTCGTGGCCAGCCCCGCCGCCTTCGGCCGCATCCAGGACCTGGTGCGGGAGATCGACATCCCGTCCGGCAGCGGCAACAAGATCAACGTCTACCCGCTGGAGAACGCCAACTCGGAAGAGCTGGCCAGCACGCTCCAGTCGCTCGCGCAGGGCACCGCCAACCGCCCCCAGCGTGGCCCCATCCCGGCGCAGCCGCAGGGCCTGCCGCGCGCGCCCGCCCAGGCCGCGGAGCTGTTCAGCGGCGAGGTGAAGATCTCCGCGGACAAGGGCACCAACTCGCTGGTCATCGTCGCCAGCCAGGCGGACTACAAGAACATCGTCCAGATCATCCAGCAGCTGGATCAGCCGCGCCGCCAGGTGTTCGTGGAGGCGGTCATCATGGAAGTGAACCTGGACCGCAACAGCGAGTTCGGCATCAACTTCCACCAGGGCTTCAGCCTCAAGACGGATGACGGCGCCATCCCCGGCATCCTCGGCACCAACTACTCCGGCGGCGGCGTGCCCCCGTCCTTCTCGCTGGCGAACCTGGCCAGCATGGGCGGCTTCCTCGCGGGCATCCAGGGCCCGGTGCTCCCGGAGCTCAAGGCGCTGGGCATCGACATCCCGGCCTTCGGCGTGGTGCTCAACGCCATGCAGCAGTCCTCCGACGTGAACGTGCTGTCCACGCCGCACCTGCTCACCAGCGACAACGAGGAGGCTGAAATCACGGTGGGCCAGAACGTGCCCTTCCAGTCCGGCTTCACCCCGTCCGCGCTGGGCAGCTCCGTCACCGGTGGCGTCCCCGGCGCCGGCGGCGTGCAGGCCTCGCTCTTGGGCTCGCTGGGCGGCCTGGGTTCGCTGTACGCGCCCATCACCCGCCAGAACGTGGAGCTCAAGCTCACCGTCAAGCCGCAGATCAACGAGAGCGACTACATCCGCCTGGTCATCACCGAGCAGACGGAAGAAATCGCCTCCACGGACCCCGTCCTGGGCCCCACGACGTCCAAGCGCAGCGCGAAGACGACGGTCATCGCCAAGGACATGGAGACGGTGGTGATTGGCGGCATCATGCAGGACCGCACGCTGGAGTCCGTCTCCAAGGTGCCGGTGCTGGGTGACATCCCGCTGCTCGGCCACCTGTTCCGCGACACCACGCGCCGCAAGACGAAGACGAACCTGCTGCTCTTCCTGACGCCCTACATCATCCGGGGCCAGGAGGACTTCCGCCGCATCTTCGAGCGCAAGATGAAGGAGCGGCAGCAGTTCGTGGAGCAGTTCTACGGCCAGGTCCCCGGCTACGACGTCGCGGTGGACTTCAGCCGCAAGCCCGGCCCCCTGTCGCGCATGAACCAGTCCGTCATCAAGGAAGAGCAGCGGGTGGAGAACGGCGGAAGCGGCACGCCCAACGAGCGCGTCATCCGCCCCAACGGCGCCCAGGGCAACGGCACCCAGCCGGCCCCCTCCCCGTCC
>NZ_RAWL01000632.1:0-3550 GCF_003668885.1 Corallococcus sp. AB049A
CCTCCACCCTGCGCGGCGCCGCCTGCGTCCCGCGGCCCACCAGCCACGCCGCCCCCATCACGACGAGGGCCACCAGCCACATTCCCCTCACGATCCAGCGCATCCGTCCGTCCCTTCAGTGGGTTGCATCCGTCCACCCACCCTCAGTGCAGCCCCGGTGCCATCCACTTCCGAGCAGGCTTCACCCACGGTACGTGGAAGTCGCTCACGACCCTGGGTCCGAGCATGGTAAACCTGGGGAATCTACTTATTGCAGTGACTCCAGAATAATGTGGCAATTCCGGAAAGTTTCGGGTAGACAGGCAGGACTCGCGAGCCGGCTGTCCGGGCGCGCGCAAGAGGGGGCCCATCGGAGGAATTCGTCGTGACCGCATCGAGCTCGCCCATCCGTTGTCTGCTGTATCCGTCCCTGGGCGAGGTGCGGGAGCACGTGCGCGTGGAGCTGTTCGCGCGGGCGCTGTCGGAGCGGATGGGCCGCCCGGTCGTCATGTCCATGGCGCCCACCTACGAGTTCCTGGAGGCGGAGCTCGCCGCGGGCCGGGTGGAGATGGCCTGGGGCACCGCCGAGCAGTGCAACGCCTTCGAGCCGCAGGCGCGCGCGGTGCTTCGCGCGGTGCGCTCTGGAAGCTGGCACTACCACTCCGCCTTCATCTGCCGCGCGGACGAGCCGCTGACGCTGGAGACGCTCCAGGGCAAGCGCGTGGCGTGGGTGGCGCCGCGCTCCACGGGCGGGCACCTGCTGCCGGTGCGCCACCTGGAGTCGCTGGGCCTGCGCCCGGACACGCTCTTCTCCGAGCAGCGCTTCCTGGGCACCTACCGCAAGGCGCTGGACGCCGTGCTGCGCGGCGAGTCGGACCTGTGCGCGCTCTTCTGCAACCACACGGACGCGCACGCGATGCGCGCCACGCTGACGACGTACCTGGGCGCGGACGCTCCGCGGCTCATGCCGTTTCTCTTCACCATCCCCACGCTCGCCGACGGCCTCATCCTCACCAGGCGGATGCCGGAAGCGGACGCGCAGGCGCTCATCTCCGTCCTCACGCGGATGAACACCGACGGCGCGGGCCTGGAGATGCTCATGGGGCCCTTCCGGGTGGAGGGCTTCGTGCGCTCGCCCGGCGTGGATGCGCCCGCGTCCAGCCCGCGCCCCTCGGCGACCGCGGAGTACCTGGCCGGGGAGCTGGACGCGGAGGGGCGCTGCCTCAGGCTGTGGTCCCCGTCCGGCCGCGCCTTCGGCCTGGACATGCGCGGCGCGGAGGGGCGCAAGCTGGAGGACGTCCTGGGCTCCGCCGCGAGCAAGCCCCTTATCTCCCTGCTCCAGGCCGTCCTCCGGGGCGGCTCCGACGGCCGGCTGGAGTACCGGCTCACCGTGAACGGCGACGAGCGCATCTACGCGGCGGAGATCACCCCGTGCGTGCCCTCGCCCGGAGGCACGGGCGTGAAGCTGGGCCTGCTGGTGCGCGACGTCAGCGGCCTGCGCTCGCTGGAAGACCCGCTCTATCGCCTGGCGTCGTTCCCGCTGCTGCACCCGGAGCCGCTGCTGGAGCTGGGCATGGACGGGGAGCTGCGGTACGCGAACCCCGCCACCCACGCGGCGTTCCAGGACCTGGTGGAGAAGGGCGCCACGCACCCGCTGGTGCACGCGGCGCTCACCTGGGCCTGGCGCGGCGCGCCCCCGGGAGAGCCCGCGCCCACGGTGCACCTGGACGGCCGCTACTGGGAGCTCACCGTCGCGCAGCTGTGGGACCCGCCGGGCCTGCGCGTCTTCGCGCGCGACGTGACGCTGCGCAAGCAGCTGGAGGCGCGGCTGTTCCAGGCGGACCGGCTGTCCGCGCTGGGCTCGCTCGCGGCGGCGGTGGGCCATGAGATGAACAACCCGCTGGCCTTCGTGCTGGCCAACCTCTCGTACATCCGCGAGGAGATGGACCGCCTGAAGCAGCCGCTGCTCGCCGGCACGCCGGTGCCGCGCGCGGACCTGGAGGACATGCTGTCCGCGCTGAGCGAGACGGTGGAGGGCGCCACCCGGCTCAAGCACATCGTGCAGGACCTGCGCACGCTGTCGCGCAAGCCGCCGGAGCACCGCGCCCGCGTGGCCGTGCAGCCGGTGCTGGAGAACGCCCTCAAGCTCCTGCGAGGTGAGTTGCAGCACCGCGCCCGGCTGGAGCGGGACTTCCACGACATGCCCACGGTGGACGCGGACGAGGCGCGCCTCACCCAGCTCTTCCTCAACCTGCTGCTCAATGCCTTGCAGCAGATGGACACCCAGGACGCCGCGCACAACGTGCTGCGCGTGGCGGCCTACACCAGCGAGGACGGCGAGGTGGTGGTGGAGGTGCAGGACTCCGGCAAGGGGCTGTCCCCGGACGCGCTCGCGCACATCTTCGAGCCCTTCGCCACCTCGCGCCCCAACAGCACCGGCCTGGGCCTGTCCGTGAGCCACACCATCGCCACCGGCCTGGGCGGCACGCTGCGCGCGGAGAGCCGCGAGGGCCGGGGCACGCTGCTCACCGTCACGCTGCCGGCCGCCGTGCCCGTGGCCGAAGGCCTGCGCGCCTGCTAGCCGCGCTCCAGCATCACTTCCAGCCGGGGCACGTAGTGGCCGCGCGTGCTCTCGAAGAGCACCAGCCGGTCCACGCGCCCCTCGCCCCACGCTGCGTTCTGCAACTCGCGAGCGCACGCCGCCAGCGCCGGGTCTCCGCGCATCGGACGCGCGCGGGCCAGCGTGAGGTGCGCGACGTACTCGCCGTGCTCGGACGTGAAGCCCAGGGGCTCCAGCGCGCGCGCCACGTCCGCCTGGAGCGCCTTCAGCGCGGCGGTGTCCCCGCGCACGTCCGCCCAGAGCACGCGCGGGTGTGAGGGCGAACCGAACGTCCCGCCGCCACCGACCGACAGCACGAAGGGCGCGTGGTACAGCCCCACCGGCTCCAGCGCGTCGCGCAGCTCCGGCAGGCGGCTGTCGTCCACGTCCCCCAGGAAGAGCAGCGTCAGGTGCACGCCCTCCGGCCGCACCCACTTCGCGTCCGGAGCCAGGGTGCGCAGGCGCTCGATGCCCCGCCCGGTCTCGGCGGTGAGGGCGTCCCCCAGGGTCACGGCGGTGAACAGGCGCATCGCGAAGCCCTCCTTCAGGGAACCTGGACGCTGCCCACCGCTCGCGCCTTCCGGGGCCAGAGGGCATAGAGCCAGGCGGGCAGGAACACGAGGAACTCCACGACGCTCACGTACAGCCCGCGCGCGGACAGCATGCCCGCGCCAATGGGCGCCACCGGCAGCGGCCGCACCGGGGCGAAGACGCGCGCGTTGGAGAAGGGCCAGAAGAGGGCCGCGCCCAGCCCGCCGTCCGTGAGCGTGTCCAGGATGCCGTGGCTGGCCAGCGCCGCGAACGCCAGCAGGCCCCAGCGCGTGCCGGGCTCCCCCTTCCACCGGGCGAGCGCCCCCACCGCGAGCGCCACCGCCGCCGCGAACACGAACGAGTGCGACGCACCCCGGTGCCCCCACGTCGCCGCGTAGGGGATGCGCAGCGCGAAGGCCACCACGTCCGCGTCCGGCAGCC
>NZ_RAWL01000633.1:0-3549 GCF_003668885.1 Corallococcus sp. AB049A
AGGTACGGCAGCGCCTGGGACTCGAAGCGCGACAGCACCAGCGCGTTCGCGGACGTCTTGAGCTGCGTCACCCCGGCGATGAGCGCGAACTGGAAGGCACCCGCCGGCAGGACGCGGCGGTTCCAGGATGAGGTTTCGGAAGAGGCCACGGGCGCGGGAATGCGGACAGGATAGCGTGGAGCCCGCTAATCACGAATAACACTCTTCGCGCCCCGGCCGCACCTGCCCTCCGGCCCGGGAAGGCCGCCCGCCTGCCCGGCGACAGAACGCAGGCCGCGTGGCGTACACTCCGGCGCCGTGACGCCCACCCCCGACACCCTGCTCGACGGCACCCACACGGTCCTGACCCCGGAGTACGTGGAGTTCCGCTTCACGCTGGCGGGGGTGTACTCGCGCTTCCTGGCGTGGCTCCTGGACGCGCTCATCGTCGGCTTCGCCACGATGGCGGTGCTGGTGGTGTTCCAGGTGGCCATGGCCGCGTTCCCGGGCTTCGCCAGCGCGCTGGGCATCGTCGTCTACTTCCTGGTGGACTGGGGCTACGGCATCACGCTGGAGACCGTGTGGGCCGGCCAGACGGTGGGCAAGCGCGTGATGTCACTCCGGGTCATCCAGGAGAGCGGCGTGCGCATCGGCTTCTACCACGCGGCCCTGCGCAACCTGGCGCGCGTGGTGGACCGGCTGCCCCTGCTCTACCTCGTGGGCGGCTCGGTGGCGCTCGTGTCGCGCTCGCACCAGCGGCTGGGGGACCTGCTCGCGGGCACCATCGTCGTGCGCGAGCGGCGCCTGAAGGTGCCCTCCGCCATCGAAACCCGCGGCGAGGAGGGCCTGCTGGCGGATCCGCTGTTCGTCTCACGCGTGAAGCGGCTGTCCACGGAGGAGCGGGAGCTGGTGCTGTCCGCCGCCCTGCGCCGCGAGGAGCTGCGGCTGGAGGCCCGGCTCACCCTCTTCTCCGCGCTGGGCGCCCGGCTCCAGGACTCGCTCGCCATGGAGAAGCCCGCCCACCTCTCGGATGAGAAGTGGACGCTGCTCGTCGCCGCCGCCCTGCTGCCCGCCCCGGGACAACGCCCGGGGCGCTCCAGCAACGGCCCTAGAAGTACGTCGCGAAGCCCACCGAGCCCGTCAGCGACGTCTGCGTATCCTCGTTGAGCGCCAGGTAGAAGTTGTACTGCGCGCGCACGCCCAGGCTCACCGAGTCACTGAGGAAGAAGTCCACGCCCGCGTTGGGCCCGATGCCCACGAAGTTGCTGACGGTCTCCTTGAAGACGATGAGGTAGCTCACGTCCGTGCCGATATACGGGCGGATGGTCTCCTCCAGGAGCAGGTAGCGGATGCCCAGCGACGGCGCCAGGCCCACCACGCGCTTCTCCGGCCTGGAGAACGTGTCCGTGGGGAACATCAGCTTCGACAGCGAGACGACCTCGAAGCCGTTCTCGATGTAGAGGCTGCCCTCCAGGCCGATGAAGGGCGTCCCCGCGAGTCCCGCGGTGCGCTTGAAGTCCATGTAGCCCAGCGACAGTCCCAGACTCCGGTTGGCGAACTGGGCATGAGCCGGGGCCGCGCCGAGCAGGGCAGCGAGCAAGCCGAAAGCACAAAGGTAGGTGCGCATGGCGCGGCACTCTACAGCCGGCCTAACCCCTGGAAAACAGCGCTGATTCAGCGGCAGCCCGGCGTTGCCTCGGGGGGTGGCGCTCTCCTACACTCGGCCGGCCATGCGTCTTCGCCTTTTCGTCACGCTGACCGCCGCCGCCTCCCTCACCACCACCGCCTGCCTCAGCACGCCGCCCCCGCATGAACGGGCGCTCATCAACAATGAGCTGTGCGCGCAGGAGATGGCCAACGGGGACCTGCAGAAGGCGGAGACCTACTGCAACCTGGGCCTGGAGTTCTCCCCCCAGTACGCGGACCTCTGGGCCAACAAGGGCCTCATCGCCATGTACTCGGGCAACAAGGGCAAGGCGAAGGAGTTCTTCATCAAGGCCCTGCGCTTCAACCAGGAGCACCTGCAGGCCTACCAGAACCTGGGCGTGCTCTACCTGGAGGAAGGCGCCTACGGAAAGGCCCACGACAACTTCAAGCGCGCCCTGCAGGTGAACCCGGACAATCTGGAGTCGCGCTACGACCTGGGCCTCACCTACATGAAGATGGGCAAGAAGAAGGAGGCCAAGAAGGAGTTCGACACGCTGCTCGCGGTCAACCCCAACGTGGCCAACGCCCACCACAACCTCGGCATCATGGCCTACGAGGACAAGGACCTGGAGGGCGCCTTCGAGCACATCTCCCAGGCCGCCCAGCTCACCCCGGACTCCGCGGAGGTGTGGCACGACCTGGGCACGGTGCTGATGGAGCAGAGCCGCTTCGCGGAGGCCCGCGAGGCCTTTGGCAACTGCGCGCGCCTGGATGAGAAGAACTCCAGCTGCCTCAACAACCTGGCCGTGGCCCAGCGCAAGGTGGCCCTCACCGACTCCGCCCTCAAGGAGCTCAAGGACACCCAGACGGCGGAGAACAGCGCCCCGGCCATGTACCTGCTCGCGCGCCAGTACCGGGAGAAGGGCCTGCTCACGGAGGAGGAGAACGCCTACCGCAAGTGCGTGAAGCTGGACGCCAAGTTCGCGCCCTGCCACTTCGGCCTCTTCCAGATCTTCTCCGCGGCCCAGAAGAAGAACCACGCGGAGACGGCCTGCAAGAACTTCATGAAGTTTGGCACGTCCGAGGAATTCCCCACCGAGTACACGACGTGTGAGAGATTCCTCGCCAACGACTCGTTCTAGCCGTCCCTTCGGGTAGCGACACACGCGATGAGCGTCCGTCTGACCGTCACACAGCGCAGCGAGGCCGGAGGCGCCTCGGGCAAAGAGGTCGTCCTCGACGACTCCGTCATCACCCTGGGGCGGGACAAGACCTGCCAGGTGGTGCTCCCGCAGCAGGCGGTGTCGCGCAACCATGCGCGCATCATCCAGGAGGGCACCCTCTACTTCCTGGAGGACCTGGGCAGCGCCTACGGCACGAAGATCAACGGCAAGGCGCTCCCCAAGGGAGAGAAGGAGCTGCTGCGCAACGGCGACGTCATCGCCATCGCGCAGTACGACGTCCGCTTCGACAAGGTCGTGGAGATCGCCCCGGACGTCAGCGACAAGACGTCCTTCCTCGCGCGCGGCATCCTGAAGGACGCGATGCGCGGCCTCGCCGGCGGCGAGGAGCGCTTCCTGCGCTACATGAACGGCCCGCGCGAGGGCCAGCGCATTGAAATCTCCGAGGCCCAGGAGCACGTCTTCGGCCGCGACGAGAAGGAAGCCGACGTCATCCTCAAGGACGACCTCGTCTCCCGCAAGCACGCCAAGGTGCGCCGCGACTGGTCCGGCACGCACGTGGAGGACCTGGGCAGCCGCAACGGCATCAAGGTCAACAAGAAGCGGGTGAACCGCAAGGCGCTCAAGGACGGCGACGAGCTGGAGATTGGCGCCACCCGCTTCGTCTACGTGGACCCCGCCGAGCCGCCCGACGAGCCGGCCGTGAGCCTCTCCTCGGAGAGCTCCGCCGTGGCCCCCGCGC
>NZ_RAWL01000634.1:0-3537 GCF_003668885.1 Corallococcus sp. AB049A
TCCCTAAGCCGCCGGCCTTCCGCGTCCACCACCGGCAGCTGCGGCTCGACGCCGACCCGGAGCAGGCCTTCGTCACACTCTTCGGAAGCCAGGAGCACGCCTTCTGGTTGGACAGCAGCCGCGTCGAAGCCGGCCTGTCCCGCTTCTCCTTCATGGGTGACGCCTCGGGCCCCCACGCCGCCGTCATCCACTACCAGGTGAACCCTCGCCGGCTCACCGTGACCCGGAGCCAGGAAACGGACGAGCACGCCACGGAGCTGTTCGCCTTCCTCCAGCAGGAGCTGACGCGGCTGCGAGCACCGCCCTCCGGCCTGCCCTTCGACTTCCAGGGCGGCTTCGTGGGCTATCTCGGCTACGAGCTGAAGCACGACTGCGGCGCGAGCGCCCCCCATCCCTCACCGGATCCAGACGCCAGCCTCGTCCTGGCGGACCGGCTGCTGGCCTGGGACCACCTCGAACGCACGGTGTACCTCGTGGCGCTCGCCCCCGAGCACGAAGCCGCCCAGGCCCAGGCCTGGTTCGACGCCACCGAGGCCAACCTTCGTGCCCTGCCCGCCCTGGCGCTCCTCGCTCCAGGCCCGGGTGCTCCCTTCCCGGTCCGCCTCGCGAGGAAGCGCGAGACCTACCTGGCCGACATTCAGCACTGCCTGGAACAACTCCACGAGGGCGAGACGTACGAGGTCTGCCTCACCAACAAGCTCCTCGCGCGCACGCACGTCGAGCCCCTGGCCCTGTACCGGAGCCTGCGCCGGCTGAACCCCGCGCCCTATGCCGCGTACCTCCGGCTGGGGACCCTGGGCATCGCCTGCTCCTCCCCCGAGCGCTTCCTGCGCGTGGACGCCGAGCGCTGGGTCGAGTCCAAGCCCATCAAGGGCACCCTGCGCCGCGGAGCCACGCCGGCCGAGGACGAACGGCTGCGCCAACAGCTGGGCTCCCAGGAGAAGGACCGGGCGGAGAACCTGATGATCGTGGACCTCGTGCGCAACGACCTCGGGCGCGTGTGCGAGGTGGGCTCGGTCCACGTCCCCCGGCTCATGCACGTTGAATCGTACGCCACGGTGCACCAGCTGGTGAGCACCATCCGGGGCCACCTGCGCGAGGGGCTCACGGCCGTGGACGCGGTGCGCGCCGCCTTCCCGGGAGGCTCCATGACGGGAGCCCCCAAGGAGCGCACAATGGCGCTCATCGACCGGCTGGAGCAGGAGCCCCGGGGGGTGTACTCGGGCGCCATCGGGTACTTCTCCGCCACCGGCGCGGCGGACCTGAATGTCGTCATCCGCACGGCGGTGGTCCGCCCCGGGGAGGTCAGCATCGGCGCGGGAGGGGCCATCGTGGCGCTCTCGGACCCGGCGGCCGAACTGGACGAGATGCTCCTCAAGTCTCACGTCGTCCTGAAGGCGCTGAGCACGGCGCTGGGGAGCCCGGACGGGTGGCCCGAACCCGACGGAACGGCGGGAATGGCCTCCGAGCCCCCCTCCCCATAGGGGATGGGAAGGCCCTCCAGGGCGGGGCTCCCGGGGCGGCGGCGTCCCGGGTGGCGGGGAAAGCCCCTCGATTCCTCCACTGCTGGACGGCCGGGGCTTCCGTGACCGTCGCATCTGGCGGGACGCTGTTATAAAGCGCCCCCCATGCTTGAGACCGTCACCAAGGGCTTCCGGGCCGCCAAGAACCGCCTCGCCGGCAAGAGCGAACTCACCCCCGAGCTGGTGGACGAGTCGCTGCGAGACATCCGCGTCTCCCTGCTGGAGGCCGACGTCGCCTTCGACGTGGTGAAGAAGTTCGTCGCCCGCGTCCGCGAGAAGGCCGTGGGCGAAGTCGTGCAGACGTCCGTCACGGACGCGGGGGGCCAGAAGCGCAAGGTCAGCGCGATGGACCACTTCATCAAGATCTGCCACGACGAGCTGGAGGCCCTGATGGGCCCGGTGGACACGAGCCTCCACCTGAAGCCCAAGGGCCAGCTGTCCGGCATCATGATGGTGGGCCTCCAGGGCTCCGGTAAGACGACGACCACGGGCAAGCTCGCCAGCCGGCTCCTCGCGGAGGGGCGCAAGCCGCTGCTCGTCGCCGCGGACATCTACCGCCCGGCCGCCGTGGATCAGCTCAAGGTGCTGGGCGAGCGGCTGAAGGTCCCCGTCTACCACGAGCCCGGCGTGCAGCCGCCCGAGCTGGCCAAGCGGGGCTACGCGGCCGCGCGCGAGCAGAAGTGCGACGTGGTGCTCATCGACACGGCGGGCCGGCTCGCCATCGACGAGACGCTGATGACGGAGCTGGAGTCCATCAAGTCCAACGTGCAGCCTGACACCATCCTGCTGGTGTGCGACGCGATGATTGGCCAGGACTCGGTGCGCACGGCGGCTGAGTTCGACCGGCGCCTCACGCTGGACGGCTTCATCCTGACGAAGCTGGACGGTGACGCGCGCGGCGGCGCGGCGCTGTCCATCAAGGAAGTCACGGGCAAGCCCATCAAGTTCCTCGGCATGGGCGAGTCGATGGACAAGCTGGAGGAGTTCCGTCCGGAGGGCCTCGCGGGCCGCATCCTGGGCTTCGGCGACATCGTCGGCCTGATGAAGGACTTCGAGAAGGTCGTCGACGAGAAGAAGGCCGAGGACGACGCGCGCAAGCTGCTCTCCGGCCAGTTCTCGATGAAGGACTTCGTCGAGCAGATCCGCATGGTCCGCAAGATGGGCCCGCTGAAGGACCTGCTGGAGAAGTTCCCCCTCTTCGGCGACCTCACCGAGCACCTGAACCCGGACGAGAAGGAGCTCACGAAGATCGAGGCGATGTACGACTCGATGACGCAGAAGGAGCGCCTGCGTCCGGACATCATCAACGCCAGCCGCATCAACCGCATCTCCAAGGGCAGTGGCCGCAAGCCGGAGGAGGTCCGTGAGCTGCTGCAGAAGTTCGGGATGATGCAGCAGGTGATGGGCACCATCGGCCAGAACCCGGGCCTGCTGGGCCGCATCCCCGGCTTCAAGCAGCTGGGGCAGCTGAGCCAGATGAAGAACATGGACCTGGGCAGCATGCTCGGGAAGGACCCGAAGGCGCTGGAGAAGGCCATGGCGGGGCTGGGAGGCATGGGCGGCATGCCCATGCAGCTGCCGCAGATCGCCCCGGGCTACACGCCGCCCATGGGCCAGGCCGCGATGGCCAAGGCCCGCCTGATGGGCTACGCGCCCCCGTCCGTGAGCAAGCCGGACGACCGCGACGCCATCAAGGAGCGGCGCAAGAAGGAGAAGGAGAACAAGAAGAAGAACCGCAAGAAGAAGTAGTCCGCGGCCTTCTGAAGTCCCCCTGCCCGCGCGTCCCCACCCGAAGTCCGGGGGCGGCGGGCAGACGTGTTTCCAGAGGCCTCCAGGTCCGGACGGAGGGTCCTCTGCCGTGGACGGGTATGGCAGTGTTCTGCCTCTGGACCGAGCCGGTCCCGACCTTGCAGAACACGCCCCCATGCCCAACTTGAAACACCTGTTGTTGCTCGGCTGCATCGGCCTGAGCCCCGCCTGCATCGACGTTCCCCCGCTGGTGGAAGAGCCGCCC